>NZ_SCND01000049.1:0-25254 GCF_005503585.1 Pseudomonas sp. 2VD | reverse complement strand
CTCCCTGGAGGCACGCGGGATGATCGAGATCGAGGCGGCGCGCCTGGCTGCCGTTCGCCGCGACGACAGCGACCTGAGCGCATTGCGCGAGCATCTCGACGCTTCGCGCCAGCGCTACGGCAGCGACGACCTGCAGGACTACATCGAGCACGACGTCCGCTTCCACCAACGGATGGTCGATGCCGCCCACAATCCGGTGCTCAGCGAACTCTACCGCTACTTCTCGCAGGTCATCCGGACCTCGCTGGAACGCACCATGGCCGACCCACAAAGGGCCCAGCCCTGCTTCGAGCTGCACCAGCAACTGCTCGACGCCATAGAACGCGGAGACCCGGACGCTGCCGCCGCGGCCAACCGCGCACTGCTGATCTGAACCTGGGACAGACCCATGACTCACGCCTTGAATGCCCGGCCGGGAGCGCACCCCGGCCATCCTCCGGAAGAACTGCTGATCGATGCCGAAGTCGACGACGAACCAGCCCCGCCGGCGCCGCCGCTACGCCCCTGGCTGCTCCTGCTGGGCCTGGTGCTGGTGGCGCTGAACCTGCGCCCGGCGCTGTCCAGCCTCGCCCCCCTGCTCAACCAGGTACGCGACGATACCGGCCTCTCGGCCGCCGCCGCCGGCCTGCTGACCACCGCGCCGGTACTCTGCCTGGGGTTGTTCGCGCCGCTCGCGCCGCGCCTGGCCCGGCGTATCGGCGCCGAACGCAGCGTGCTGCTGATCCTCTTCTGCCTGGCCGGCGGCATCGTCCTGCGCAGCCTGTTCCCGGTGTTCGGCCTGTTCGCCGGCAGCGTCCTGGCCGGCGCCAGCATCGGCATCATCGGCGTGCTCCTGCCGGGCATCGTCAAACGCGACTTCCCGCGCCAGGCCGGGGTGATGACCGGGGTCTACACCATGGCCCTGTGCCTGGGCGCAGCGCTCGCCGCCGGCGCCACCGCGCCGCTGGAGAAGCTCTTCGGCAACTGGGAACTGGCGCTGGCGTTCTGGTCGCTGCCGGCGATCCTCGCCGCCGCCTTCTGGCTGCCGCAGACCCGCCAGGGCCAGCACGCCCATCGCCAGGCCTTCCGTGTCGTCGGCCTGTGGCGCGACCCGCTGGCCTGGCAGGTCACGCTGTACATGGGCCTGCAATCGTCCCTGGCCTACATCGTCTTCGGTTGGCTGCCGTCGATCCTGATCGACCGCGGCATGACTGCGGTGGAAGCCGGCCTGGTGCTGTCCGGCTCGGTGATGCTGCAACTGATCACCGCCCTGCTCGCGCCCTGGCTCGCCGCTCGCGCCAGGGACCAGCGCCTGGCGGTGGTGCTGGTGATGGCGACCACCCTCGCCGGCCTGCTCGGCTTCCTCTATGCGCCGCTGCCGACCATCTGGGGCTGGGCGGTCCTGCTCGGCCTCGGCCAGGGCGGCACCTTCAGCATCGCCCTGGCGCTGATCGTCCTGCGCTCGCGCGACGCCCACGTCGCCTCGCATCTGTCGGGCATGGCCCAGGGCGTCGGCTACACCCTGGCGGCCATGGGGCCGTTCATGGTCGGCGTGGTCCACGACCTGACCGGCGGCTGGAACGCGGTCGGCTATATCTTCATCGGCGTCGCCATCGCCGCCACCCTGTTCGGCCTCGGCGCCGGGCGCAGCCAGTACGTGGCGGCCCGCAGCGAATACCTGTAGCCCCGCAGACGCAAAAAGCCCCGCATCGCGGGGCTTCTTCTCCTTCGTCACTCAGGCATCCGGGCCGCGCCCTTCGCCGGGCGGCGTCCGCGGCGTGCTGGCGATCCAGTCGCTGAGCAGGTTGTAGGCCACTGCCAGCAGGATCGGGCCGAGGAACAGGCCCATGAAGCCGAACGCCAGCAGGCCGCCGAACACCCCGAGCAGCACCACCACCAGCGGCAGGTTGCCGCCACGGCTGATCAGGTAGGGTTTGAGGATGTTGTCCACCCCGCTGATGATGAAGAAGCCCCACAGGCCGAGGAACACCCCGTGGCCATAGTCGCCCTTGAAGAACAGCCAGGCGGTGGCCGGGCCCCAGACCAGCGGCGGGACCATCAGCAGGCTGCAGGCGAAGGTCAGCAGGCCGAGCAGCATGGCTCCCGGTACGCCGGCGATCGTGAAGCCGATCCAGGCCAGCAGGGCTTGCGCCGCGGCGGTGCCGATCACCCCGTTGACCACCCGCTGTACGGTGCCGGCGACAAGGTCGCGATAGTGCTCCGCGCGGTTGCCGATCAGGCGTTCCAGGGCACGGTGGACGATGGACTCCAGGCGCGGCCCGTCGCGGTAGAAGAAGAAGATCAGGATCAGACTGAGGACCAGTTCCAGGATCCCTCCACCGATCTTCGCGCTGCGCGCCAGCAGCCAGTTGCCGACCTCGCCGACATAGGGCTTGAGCACGTAGAAGAACGCCACGCCCTGTTGGTCGATGGAGTTCCACCAGCCGATCAGGCGGTCGCCGATCAGCGGGACGCCGGCCATCCACGAAGGCGGCGGCGGCAGGCCCTCGACCTGGAGATTCTTCAATAGCTCCATCAGCGAACGAACGTTGTCCGCCAGGCCGAAGCCGAGCCAGATCAGCGGCAACGCCACCAGGACGATCCAGCCCAGGGTCAGCAGGCCCGCCGCCAGCGACTCGCGGCCACCGAGCAGGCGCGTGAGCATACGCATCAGCGGCCAACTGGCGAAAGCCAGCACCGCGGCCCAGAACAGCGCCGACCAGAATGGCGCCAGCACCCAGAGACTGGCACCGAGCAGGCCGAACAACAGCACGCGAAGCAACAGCCGATCGTTATCGAACATCAAGGCAGGCCTTCCTCAAAGGGGGATACACCGATAGACAGCGCTCGGCGTGCGCCGTTTCCAGCCGGAGCGTGGGGCGCGGGGGAAAGGCAGTCTACTCTGGCGGGCGGCCTTGCCGAAGGCATTTTCACCATCGCCCGGGCCCGCAGGCCCGGGCGAACGCGTTCAACGCAGCCAGTTGAGGTGCAGGCCCTCGACCTCCGACTGGCCCAGCTCCATGCGGCTGTTCAGCACGCCCTGCCCGCGCAGGGCGTCGCGCCACTCCTGGGCGTGCTTGCCGGACAGCTCGACCCGCACCCCGGTATCCAGGCGCAGGGTCCGCACCAGCAACTCCAGCCAGGAGCCGGCCGGCTCCGCCGGCACATGGCTGAGGGTCAGTTCGCCGTTGGCCTTGAGCAGGCGCAGCAGGGTCGCCGGGCTCGGCAGCAGTTCCCCCAGCGGCGCATCGGCCTTGAGTTCCTCGGCCTGCAGGTAGGCGCGGCGATTGCCGCGGGTGATCGAGTAGACCGCCACCAGGCTGTTCTCCTGTGGCGCCGCCAGGCGCACCAGCAGGTAGGCCTGCTGCTCGTCCGGGCCGTACAGCTTGGCATTGCCGAACACGGCGTTGGCCAGCAGGCTGCTGGAGCCGCAGTCGCGCCGCTCGCACCAGAACAACGGCGTGGCGTCGGCCTTGAGCAGCGCAGTGCGCGCCGCGGCGAACGCCTCCTGGCTGCTGTGCTCGGGCGGCAAGCGGTAGGTCAGCGCGGTCAGCTCGCCTTCGGCGCGCACCTCGCCCTCCATGCGCAGGCGACCGCTGATGCGGCTGATCGCCCCTAGCGGGTAGATCCGCTCCTCGCTCGGCGCCTGGCGGAAGTCGACGATCTCGGCGCGCGGGAAGCGCGGCAGGACGTCCAGGTCATGGCTGCCGGGAAGGTCGGCGGCCAGCGCCGAAAAGCTGAAAACGCCCAGGGATAGCAACAGGAACCCTCGCATACCGGCCCTCAACGGGTCAGCATCGACTGGGCGGTACGGATGGCGTCGTCGCCCTCCTTCTCCCGCCGCGGCACCAGCAGTCCGCGCTGCACCGCGGGACGCGCCTCGATGGCGGCGATCCAGCGCTGCAGGTTGTCCAGCCCGTCGACGGCGACACCGGACCAGTCGTGGATGCGCACCCAGGGATAGGTGGCGATGTCGGCAATGCTGTAGTCGCCGGCGAGGTACTCGGCCTCGCCCAGGCGACCGTCGAGAACTTCGTAGAGGCGCCGGGTCTCATGCTGGTAGCGGTCGATGGCGCCCTGCAACTTCTCCGGGAAATAACGGAAGAACACGTTGGCCTGCCCCTGCATCGGGCCGACCCCGCCCATCTGGAACATCAGCCACTGGATCACCCGCGAGCGGCCCTTGACGTCGGCGGGCATCAGTTGCCCGGTCTTCTCGGCGAGGTAGATGAGGATCGCGCCCGACTCGAAGACGGCGAAGTCGTCGTTGTCGCGGTCGACGATGGCCGGGATGCGGCCGTTGGGATTGATCCTGAGGAATTCCGGAGCCTTCTGCTCCTTCTTGTCGAACGACAGCGCGTGCACCCTGTAGGGCAGGCCCATTTCCTCGAGGGCGATGGAAACCTTGTGGCCGTTCGGCGTGGCGGCGGTGTAGAGATCGATCATGCGGTGACTCTCCGTAACGATCCGTCCAGCCTTACGGCTGGACCCGGAATAGTCAAGGAAACAACGGCAAGCCGGTGTTTCAGCGCGCGAAGAAGGCCGCGAAGACCCTGGCCACCGCCTGCGCCCCGGCCTCATCGTCCAGATGCAGGTGATGCCCGCCCGGCAGGTGGTGCCGCTCGAACGGCAGGGTCTCCAGCAGCGCCCGCATGCGCGGCTCCACCGCCAGCATGCCCTGTTCGGCCAGTACCAGGCTGACCGGGCATTCCACGCTGCGCACGAAGTTCAGCGCGTGGGCCTGGGTCAGGCGCAGCGGCGACGGTAGGGTCAGGCGCGCGTCGGTGCGCCAGGTATAGCCGCCGGGCACCGGTTCCAGGCCGCGCTGGGCAAGCAGTTCGGCGGCCTCCCGGGAGATCTCGCCGACCCCGCGCATCCGCGCTTCCACGGCTTTTTCCAGCTCGGCATAGACCGGCTTGCGCTTGTGGCGTAGCGCCAGTTGCGCCTTCAGCGCTTCGCCGAGCTTCTGCGGCGCCTTGTCGGCTTCGCCAGTGTAGGGAATCAGGCCATCGATCAACGCCAGCCGCTCGATGCGCTCGGGCAAGGCCCCGGCGAGCAGCACCGAGACGATGGCGCCCATCGAGTGCCCCAACAGGGAAAACCGCTCCCAGCCCAGTTGCTCGGCCACCATCAGCACGTCCAGCGCGTAGTCCCAGAGCAGGTAGCTGGCACCCTCGGCACGATGCGCGGAATGCCCGTGGCCGGCGAAGTCGAGGGCGACGATACGCAGCCCGGCGAGCTTCGGCGCCAGGCGCGAGAAGCTCATGGCGTTGTCCAGCCAGCCATGCAGGGCGATCACCGGCTTGCCGTCCGGCGGACCGAACAGATGCGCGGCCAGTTCGATGTGCGGCAGGCTGATGCGTACTTCCTCGACCTGCAGGCTCATGCCGAACGCTCCTCGGTCGCCCGCGACCAGCGATCGAACACGCCTTTCAGCAGTTCGGCGGTTTCCCGCGGGCGCTCCAGCGGGAACATGTGGCCGCCGGGCAGCGACATGAACTCGCCGCGCGGCATCGCCCGGATCAGCCGGGTGTGGTGCGGCAACACCACCTTGCTGTGCCGCCCGCGCACCATCGCCAGCGGCACCTGCAACTGCCGCGCACGCCCCGGACTGCTGTGCGGCACGCTGCGGTAGATGCTGATCTCGGTGGCCGGATCGAAGCGCAGGCGCAGGCCGGAACCGCCGCCGCTGTCGGCCAGCCCGTGGCGTACGTAGGCCTCCAGGCAGTCGGGGTCGAAACGGCGGAACAGCGCCTTGCCGGAGAAGTAGGCCCGCGCCTCCTCCAGGTCGGGGAACGCCTCGCGACGCCCCAGGGTGCGCCCGGCCGGAGTGATCCGGTCGATGAAGCCGAAGCGCTTGGCGGCACGGATCACCAGGCGGTCGGCGAGGGTCAGCACCGGCGAATCGAGCATCACCACGCCGCGGTAGAGTTCCGGCCGGCGCAGCGCCGCGTGGTAGTGCAGCACGCCACCGAGGGAATGGCCGACGCCCCAGACCGGCTGTTCCAGGCTGGCGAGATGGTGCAGCAGTTCGTCCACCAGGTTGTCCCAGTTGTCGTTCACCGGGAAACGCGGGTCGTGCCCGTGCATTTCCAGGTGATCCACCCGGTACTCCGGCGCCAACGCCTCGAACAGCTTGGCGTAGGTAGCCGACGGGAAGCCGTTGGCGTGGGCGAAGAAAACCGATTGCGACATGCGCGACGTCTCGACAGGGCTGATGCCAGGGATTCTCCGGCAGCCTCGCCGAGGCGGCAATGGCTTTGCCGGCTGCCTTGCACGGCGAAGCGGCCAAAACCTCAGGCAGAGCGGACGAGATGCTCGAGGAACGCCGCCGCAACCAGCAGGAACATCACCCCGCAGGCCGCGTCCAGCCAGGGCACCGCGCGCAACAGGCGGGCCTGCAGGGCCGGGCGGGTAAGGGTCAGGCTGAGCAGGCCGAACCAGCAGGCGCCCATACCGAACAGCAGCGCCGCCACCGCCAGCTTGCCGCCGAGCGACATCTGCGCAGGAATCAGGCTGCCGAGCAAGGCGATGAAGAACACCAGCGCCTTGGGATTGAACAGATTGGTCGCCACCCCGCGCAGCCAGGGCCCCAGGGGCGACGGCGGCAGCGCCCCGTCGAGCCGGCCCGGCTGGCCGTCGCCGCGCCGCAGCCAGGCGCGCAGCGCGCCGACGCCGAGCCAGGCCAGGTACAGCGCGCCGAGCGCCTGCAGGATGGCGAACAGCACAGGCGTACGGCTGAGCAGCAGCGACACGCCGGTCAGCACCAGGGTGGTATGCAGGAGAATCCCGCAGGCCAGCCCCAGCGCGCTGGCCAGGCCGGCCCGCCGCCCCTGGTGCAGGGACGTGCGCACCACCAGGGCGACATCGGGACCGGGGCTGACCAGGGCGACGGCGAACACCGCCGCCAGGGTCAGCAAGACAGACAATTCCTGCATGGCTACTCCACGAAAAAGGGATCGGAAAGGAAAACGCGATTCAGCGCTGGCGCAGGCGCGCCGGCGGTAACCCGTAGGTGCGACGGAACAGACGGGTGAAGTGCGCCTGGTCGTAGAAACCGAACTGCTGGGCCACCTGGCTCAACGGCTGCTCGCCGCGCAGTACCAGCGGCAAGGCGCGCTCCAGACGCAGTTGGGTCAGCCACTGGTGGGGCGGCAGGCCACAGTGACGGCGGAAGCGCCGCAGCGCCTGCCAGGGGCTCAGGCCGCAGAAGGCGGCCAGTTCCTCCAGGCTCGGCGGGTATTCCAGGCGCGACTCCAGCCAGTCGCGCAGCCGCGTCCAGTCGCGCCGGCCGAAGCCTTGCCGGTCACCCTCCTCCAGGCGCAGGCTGCTGCCCAGGCTGAGCAGGCAGGCCAGCGCCTGCCAGAGATGCTCTTCCAGGGCCAGACGGTTCTCCAGCGCCGCCGCGCCGCCGAGCATGCCCAGGTGCAACTGACGCAGGCGCTGCTGCAGACGCTCGTCGCGGACCAGGCTGCTGGTCAGGCGCGGCGCCCCCCGGCGGCCGTCGCTGAAGTCGCGGCTGGCGCGCTCCAGCCAGTCGGCATCGAGCGCCAGGACGCGGATACGGTAGCCCTCCTCGCCGGCGCTGCTGCCGTCGTGGATGCTTTCCGGCGCCATCAGCAACGCGTCGCCGGCCCCGGCCAGGCGCCGTTCGCCGCCGGCGGCATAGCGATGCCGGCCCTGCAGCAGCAAGCCGATGTGGTACTCCAGGTGGAAGTGCCGGGGAAAGGAAAAGCGGTTGTGCTCGGCGTCGATCAGGCGTACGCCGGGAATCCCGCTGCTGAGATGGGTGATCTGCTCCATCCCGCTACTCTACCGCCAGCGGGACGGAACGATCTTGGACAAAATTGCGGACCGCGCTCAGCCCGCCCTGCCCGCCAGCGGCACCACCGCCATGGTCAGGCGGGCGATGCAGCTCGGCTTGCCGTCGTCGCCACTGAGGCGGATGTCCCAGACATGGGTGGTACGCCCCAGGTGGATCGCCCTGGCCACCGCGGTGACCCGGCCGCTGCGCAGGCCGCGCAGGTGGTTGGCGTTCACTTCCAGGCCGACGCAGTAGTACTGGCTGGTGTCGACGCACAGGTAGCTGGCCATCGAGCCCAGGCTTTCCGCGAGGACCACCGAGGCGCCGCCGTGCAGCAGGCCGAACGGCTGGTGGGTACGCGAGTCGACCGGCATGCTGGCGGTCAGCGACTCGTCGTCGAAGGCTTCGAAGCGGATGCCAAGCAGGTCGCCGATGCTGTTCTTCTGCGAGGCGTTCAGTTGCTCCAGGTCGGGCGTTTGTCGCCAGAGGCTCATGGGAATTCCTTGCGCAAGGGGGAAGCCCGGAAGGGCTTCCCGTCGGTGGGAGTCATTCGTGCCAGAGCACGGCCTCGCGGCGTTCCACCCATTCGTGGAAGCGCGAGCCATAGGCACCTTCCACCATATTGCGCTTGATCTTCAAGGTCGGCGTGAGGAAACCGTTGTCCACCGCCCAGGTTTCCTGCACCAGGACCAGGCCGACCAGACGCTCGTGCTTGTCGAGCGCACCGTTGACCTGTTCCAGGTGCGCCCGCAGGCTGCTTTCCAGCGCCCCGCGGGTACCGTTGAGGGCCTCCCGGCGACCGACCTCGGAGAGCACGCAGAGCCCCAGCGGCGCGCTGAGGCCCTCGCCGACCACGCAGACCTGCTCGATGCGATCGTGCACCGCCAGGCGGTTCTCGATCGGCGCCGGCGCCACGTACTTGCCCTTGCTGGTCTTGAAGATTTCCTTCATCCGCCCGGTCAGGCGCAGGTTGCCGTCGGCGTCCTGCTCGCCCTTGTCGCCGGTGCGCAGGAAACCGTCGGCGGTGAGCACCTCGGCGGTCTTCTCCGGCTCCTTGTAGTAGCCGACCATGGTCGCGCCGCTACGCACCTGCACCTCGCCCTCGTCGCTGATGCGTACCTCGACGCCGGGGCTGTTCTGGCCGATCCAGCCGGTCTTCTGCCGGCCGGGCCGGCAGACGTGGGAGTAGCCGCTGTTCTCGGTCATCCCGTAGACCTCGAGCACGTCCAGGCCCAGGCGGCGATACCAGAGCAGCAGCGCCTCGGGTACCGGCGCCGCGCCGCAGAGCGCGTAGCGCACCGCGTCCAGGCCTAGCCCGGCGAGCACCTTGCGACCGACGATGCGGCCGAGGATCGGCAGCTTCAGCAGGCGGTCGAGCTTCTGCGCCGGCATCTTCGAATACACCCCCATCTGGAACTTGGTCCAGATGCGCGGCACGCCGAACAGCAGGGTCGGCCGAGCACGCTTCATGTCATCGACGAAGGTGTCCAGGCTTTCGGCGAAGAACACCGTGGTTCCCCCGTAGAGCGACCCCATCTCGACGAACATCCGCTCCGCCACGTGGCACAGCGGCAGGTACGAGAGCATCCGGTCGTCTTCGCGGGTGCCGAACAGTTCCACGCCGCGGCTGGCAGCGAAGGCGAAACTGCTGAAGTTGTGCATCACCCCCTTGGGCACGCCGGTGGTTCCGGAGGTGTAGATCAGGGTGGCGAGTTGCTCGGCGGCGGTCGGCGTGTCGCCTTCGAGCGGCGCGCAGGCCTGCAGGTCGCTCCACTGGCGGTCGAAACGCCCTTCCGGGTGCAACGGCATGGCCACGGTCGGTATGCCCTCGGGGACTCCGGGCGCCATCGCCGGCCAGTCGTCGAGCTTGCCGACGAAGACCACCGCCGACTCGGAATGCTCCAGCACCTGGCGCGCCGACTCGGCGGTGAGATTGGGATAGAGGGGGACGGAAACGTGCCCGGCCATCCAGATCGCCAGGTCAGTGACGATCCAGTGCGCACAGTTCTTCGAGATGATCGCGATACGGCTGCCGGCGGGGAGATCCAGGCTGCGCAACCAGGCGGCTGCACGCCGCGCCTGGTCGCCCACCTCGCCCCAGCTCAGCTCCTCGACCCGGCCGCCACCGATGGGCTGCACCAGGTAACGCCGTTGCGGATGACGCTTTTCGCGCTCGAAGAAGACTTCGAGCGGCAGACGATTTGCAGTGACCACGTACCGCCTCCGTTGTTGTTGTTCTGGGAGATCGACCAAGCACTTGCTTGGTCGAATATTCCATCACAGCCAACCGCAGGCAAGCCGGGAAATGTTTCGGTTTGTAGTCGTTGCGCCAGGCGCTTCCTAGCCGTGCCGCGGGTGATGCAGCGAGACCAGGGTCATCAGCCCGGCGGCGGCGAAGTCGCCTTCCAGCTCGGCCAGCGAGGCAGTGCTCATCGGCAACGGATCACGCCGGTTGCCATGCACCAGCAGACCGCCCAGCGCCCCGACCAGGGGCTGGTGGCTGACCAGCAGGAGATTGCGCTCGCTGCGCTCGTCGAGGAAACCGAGCACCTCGCGCGGATCGTCGTCGGGGGTCAACCAGGGGGCGGTGCCGACCGGCTCGACCAGCCCCAGTGCCTCGCGCACCAGCTCGGCGGTCTGCTGGGCGCGCACGTAGGGGCTGGCGAGAATCCCGTCCAGCGGCAACCCGGCCAGCCGCGCGGCGCTCTGCAGCACCTCCTTGCGTCCATGGGCGGTCAGGCGCCGCTCGGAGTCCCGGCTGGCGTGCGATTCGGCCTCGCCGTGGCGCAACAGCCAGAGCTTCACAACTTCGGCTCTTCGTCGCGCGCCGGGTGCGCGGCGGGCGGCACGCTGTGGGCGGCCTCGCCCTCGGCGGCGCGGGCGCTCGGCCAGTCGGCGAACGGCCAGGGTTTCTCGTCGCTGTGGAAGGTACCGAAACGGCCGATCTGCGCCAGGTACTGGCTGAGGCTATCGCCGAAAGCCATCAGGCTGCCGTTCGGCGCGCCGTAGATCAGTCGGTAGACCAGCTGGATCACCACCACCGCCCCGAGGAGCAGTTCGGCGACCTGCCAGACCAGGACGAACAGCAGCATCCAGAGGATGCGGATGGCGATCGATTCGCGTGCTTGCGGGTCTGCGGACATAGCGGTCTCCTCGTCAGAAGCCGGTGGTGGGAATGAAATCGACGTCGGTCTTCGGCTCGCCGCGCATCAGCAGCTGGATGACCTGCGCCAGGGTGCGGCCTTCGAAGAGGATCGCATGGAGACCGGCGACCAGCGGCATGTACACCTGCATCTCGTCGGACTTTTCCTTGAGTACCTTGAGCGTGTTCACACCCTCCGCGGTCTCGCCCATGCGCGATACCGCCTCCTCCAGGCTGAGCCCCTCGCCGAGGGCGTGGCCGACCTGGTAGTTGCGGCTCTTCGGCGAGGAACAGGTGACGATCAGGTCGCCGACGCCGGCGAGGCCGAGAAAGGTCATCGGGTTGGCACCGAGCTTGACGGCGAACCGGGTCATTTCCGCCAGCGCGCGGGTAATCAGCATGCTGCGGGTGTTCTCGCCCATGTCCATCGCCGCGGCCAGGCCGGCCATGATCGCGTAGACGTTCTTCAGCGCACCGCCGAGTTCCACGCCGAAGCGGTCGCGGCTGGCGTAGACGCGGAAGGTGCGGCCGTGCAGGGCCGCCTGGACGCGGGCGCACAGCTCGTCGTCCTCGCTGGCGACCACCGTGGCGGTCAGCTCGTGCTCTGCGATCTCGCGCGCCAGGTTCGGGCCGGAAATCACCCCGATACGGGCTTGCGGGGCGATTTCCTCGAGGATCTCACTCATCAGCTTGAAGGTGTGCGCCTCGATGCCCTTGGTCAGGCTCACCAGCAGCTTGTCCGTCAATGCTGCCTGGTGTGGTTGCAGCACCTTGCGCAGGGCGCTGGAGGGCAAGGCGACGAAGATCAGTTGGCAATCGGCCAGGGTGCGCTCCAGGTTGGTGACCGGCTCGACCCCGGGATGCACCTTGACCCCTTTCAGGTAGCGCGGGTTCTCGCGTCGTGTGCGGATCGCCTCGGCCTGCTCCGGGTCGCGCATCCACTGGCGGACCGCCTGGCCGTTCTCGGCCAGCAGGTTGGCGATGGCGGTGCCGAAACTGCCGCCGCCGAGCACGGCAATCGGTTGCTGCTCTGTCATGATTCATCCATTTCTGGCCGCCACGCGGCAATCACGCCATTATACGGTCGGCCAGCCGGCCGACCAGTCTTGACGCCGGCGCTGGCAAAAGCCCGCGCCTCGTTTACCATGCCCGGGCCAGACAATACCTATCGAGAACAAGGTCGTTCCGTGCCCATCGCTTCGCGTGCTCCCGTCTCCCTGACCCTGCTGGCCCTGCTGTTCGGCAGCAAGCTCGCGGCCGCCGACCTGTTCAACGATCCCAGCGGCGTTCCCGAAGTATTGACCGCGACACGCCTGAAACAATCCCCGGCGGAAGTTCCCGGCAGCATCAGCGTGCTCGACCGCGAGCTGATCGTCGCCAGCGGCGCCCGCGACATTCCCGAACTGATGCGCCTGGTCCCGGGCATGATGGTCGGCTACCTGTCCGGCAACCAGCCCACGGTCAACTACCACGGCACCAGCATGTCGGGGGCGCGGCGCCTGCAAGTACTGATCGACGGTCGCTCGGTGTACCGCCCGGGCCTCGCCAGCGTCGACTGGAGCGACCTGCCGCTGGCCCTCGAGGATGTCGAGCGGATCGAAGTGTTCCGCGGTCCGAATACCGTCAGCTACGGCGCCAACGCATTGATGGGGGTGATCAACATCATCACCCGGGCCCCCGGCGAGTCGCCCGGCACGCGCCTGAAATACACCGCAGGCCAGCGCGGCATCCGCGACTGGTACGCCAGCCAGAGCATCGCCCTGGAAGACAGCGACTTCCGCCTGTCGCTGTCCGGCCAGGAA
The DNA here is from genome assembly GCF_005503585.1 of Pseudomonas sp. 2VD. Classification (NCBI taxonomy): domain Bacteria; kingdom Pseudomonadati; phylum Pseudomonadota; class Gammaproteobacteria; order Pseudomonadales; family Pseudomonadaceae; genus Pseudomonas; species Pseudomonas sp. 2VD. Next base: position 12,527 of record NZ_SCND01000049.1, on the reverse strand, counting down.
GACGACGGCTTCGACCACGACCACGACGGTCACGCCCTGCGCGACGGCCGCCGGCTCAGCCGCTTCAACCTCAACGCCAGCCACAGCCTGGCGCCGAACCAGAGCCTGGAGTGGCAACTGGCGGCCAAGGAAGGCTCGAACCAGCACCCCTACGCCTACCGCTCGCCGTTTCCCCAGGTTCCCGACGACGTCGACAACTCCGATACGCTCGCCCACGACTATGCCGGTTCGCTGCGCTGGAACGTCGATCTCGACCCACGCCACAGCTTCTATATACAAGGCTACGCGCAGCACTGGGAGCGCCGGCAGGAATGGAACGCCTGCGAGGCGGGCATCGCCTTCAGCCCGCAACTGGCGCAACTCTGGGAACTGAACCCGGACTACCTGCGCAGGTTCGCCGACGACCCTACCCGGCTGCCGCCCGGCAGCCCCCAGGAGCTGCAACTGGCGACCCAGGTCCTCGACCAGCTACGCAACGGCGGACTACGCCCGGTCTGCGGACGGGTCGACCGCAACATCCGGGAAAGCCGCTACGACCTGGAGATGCAGGACACCCTCAGCCTGGGCGACAACCTGCGCCTGCTGAACGGCCTGAGCTACCGCTACGACCAGGCAAACTCCGAGACCTTCTACGGCGGCAGGGTCAGCAGCCAGATCTGGCGGCTGTTCAGCCAACTGGAGTGGCATGCCGGCGAACACTGGCTGCTGCAGGGCGGCGGGATGCTCGAAGACGTCGAGGCCTCCGGCAGCTCGTTCAGCCCGCGGCTGGCGGTGAACTACCTGTTCAACCCCCAGCACAGCCTGCGCGCGGTCTATTCGGAGGCGGTGCGGTCGCCGGGCATGTACGAAAACGACGTCGACTGGCGCTACCGGGTCCGCCACCTGACACCGGCGCCCTACGGGCAGAGCGAAGCCTACTACTTCGCCAGCGCCCACGGCCCCGGCGACCTGGGCAAGGAACACACCCGTTCGCGCGAGATCGGCTACAACGGTTTTTTCCGCGAGACCGGGCTGGCCATGGATGTGCGCCTGTTCCACGAGGAAATCACCGGACTGATCAGCGATCCGCTCAGCGTCGTCGACTTCAGCCCGGACAACGGCGATCGCATCCGCTTCTCCGGCGCGGAAGGCCAGCTCGACTGGCGCCTGGGCCTGCGCGACCGCCTGCGCGCCACCTACGCCTATCTCGACTACGACGCCACCAGTCGCTACGACCGGCGCCTGACCGCCCGCCACGGCGGCTCGGCCGGCTGGATGCACGACTGGGGCCAAGGCTGGTCCAGCGCCCTCTTCTATTACGGCGACGATTCGCTCAATGGACATCGTTTCGAACGCGTCGACCTGCGCCTGGCCAAGCGCATTCCCCTGGGCAAGGCCGCCCTGGAACTGGCCGGCGTGCTCCAGCAGCGTCTCGACGACCAACCGCTGACTTTTCCCGACAACCGCTACGACAGCCGCCACCTGCTCTACTTCAGCGCCGAGGTGACGTTCTAGATGCGTCGCTTGCGCCCCGCCCGTCGGGCTTTCCAGGCGATTCTCGCGCTCGTCTTCTGTTGTCTCCCGCATGTCGGCGAGGCCGCGCAACTGGTCCTGGTCAGCGCCAACCAGGGGGCCGCGGTGAACGCCTTTCGCGACGCTCTGTCGCAGCGACGGCCGCAGGACCAGGTGGAACTGCGCACGCCCGCGGCCCTGGCGGAGGGGATGGTCTTCGCCGACGACACCCGCCTGCTCCTGCTCGGCCCCGAGGCCCTGGCCTGGCGCCTGCGCCAGCACCGGGCGCCACCGACCCTGGCGCTGCTGCTCAACCGGGTCGATGGCCAGCGCCTGCTGCCAGGCGCCAACGGGCATGGCGGACACGGCGTCGGAGGGCTCTGCGTACTCTGGAGCGACCCGCCGGCGGCCCGCCAGCTCCGCCTGGCGCGCCTGATCCTGCCGGGCATCCAGCGCATCGGCGTGCTCTACGGCAAGGACAGCGAATTCCTCCTCGACGAGCTTCGCCGCGAGGCCCGCAGCCAGGGGCTCGAGCTGTTCGTCGCCAGCAGCAGCGGCAACGACGACCCGCGCCCGCTGCAGTTCCTGCTCGGCAATAGTGACCTGCTGCTCGGCATCGACGACAAACAGCTGTACAACTCGCAGAGCATCAAGAGCCTGCTGCTCGGCAGCTACGCCAAGAACCGCGCGCTGCTCGGACCCACCGCAGCCTTCGTCAAGGCCGGCAGCCTGGCGAGCAGCTACAGCGACCAGGAGGACTGGCTGGACACCCTCGACGAACTGCTCGGCCAGGCGCCCAGGCACTGGCCCCTCAGCCTCTATCCAGGGCATTTCAAGGTGCTCGGCAATCGGCAGGTAGCCCGTTCCCTGGGTATCGACCTGGCCAGCGACGCCGACCTCGGCCGGCGCCTCGCCGAAGGAGAAGAACCATGAGCCAGCGCCACGGCTGGGACATCCGTACCCGCATGCTGGCGATCAGCCTGGGCCCGGCGCTGTTGCTGACCCTGCTGCTCACCGCCTACTTCACCTACTCGCGCCTGCAGGACCTGCGCCAGGAACTGACCCATACCGGCCAGTTGATCGCCGACCAGTTGGCGCCGGCCGCCGAATACGGCGTGATCGCCGGCAACACGCCCGTGCTGCAGAAGCTGCTGCAGGCCACCCTCGACACCCCGCATGTGCGCTTCATCGAGGTACGCGACCGCAACGACAATATCCTGGTGTACGTCGAACAGTTGTCCGGCGCGTTGCAGAACGCCGCGCCGATCGACATCTTCCACTCCACCATCCAGCGCCAGCGCATCGCCCTGGCCAGCGACCCGCTGCTGGACGGCGCCAGCGAAGGCGACGGCCAGTCCGGCGAGGACTACCTCGGCCGGGTGGTGGTCGGCATGTCCAACGACGCCTTCAGCCAGCGGCAACAGGAAATCCTCCTGAAGGCCGCCCTGCTGGCCGCCTTCGCCCTGATCCTCACCTTCCTCGTCGCGCGCCGCCTGGCGCAGCGCCTGTCGGCGCCGATCAGCACCATGGGCCAGGCGGTCGAGGCGATCCAGAGCGGCGACTACAAGACCAGCCTGCCGATCCTCGACGACGGCGAGATCGGCGACCTGGCCCGTCACATCAACAATCTCGCCAGCGGGCTGGACCGCGCGAGCCGGGAACAGGAACAGGCGATCGGCCAATTGATCAGCGCCCGCGAGGAAGCGGAGCAGGCGAACCGGGCGAAGTCCGACTTCCTGGCGATGATGAGCCACGAGCTTCGCACCCCGATGAACGGCGTGCTGGGCATGCTGCAACTGCTGGAAACCACCGAGCAGACCCGCGAACAGGCCGAGTACACGGCGCTGGCCACCGAGTCCACCGAACACCTGCTGAAGGTCATCAACGACATTCTCGACTTCTCAAGGATCGAACGCGGCGCGCTGGAACTGGAGTGCATTCCCTTCAACCTGCTGGAACTGGTGCAAGGCTCCGCCCTGGTGTTCCAGCACAGTGCCCAGCAACGCGGACTGGCGCTGGAATTGCAGATCCAGGCCGGCCTGGAGAATATCGAGGTCTGCGGCGATCCGACGCGTATCCGACAGATCCTGGTGAATCTGCTGGGTAATGCGCTGAAATTCACCGAGGAAGGCGCCATCCATCTCAGCCTGGAGTGGCAGGCGCTCGATCACGACGTACTGTGGCTGACCTGCGCGGTGCACGACAGCGGCATCGGCATCTCGCCGGAACGCCTGGAACATATGTTCGACGCCTTCCAGCAAGCGGATTCGTCGATTTCCCGGCGCTACGGCGGCACCGGGCTCGGCCTGGCGATCGCCAGGACCCTGGCGGAACGGATGGGCGGCACCCTGCTGGCAGAGAGCAAGGAAGGCTCGGGATCGACCTTCACCCTGGAGATTCCGCTGCCCTTCCAGCAGTCGCCGGCGCACCGGCAGCAGGCCGCTGGCGACGCCGCCCCGATTGCCGCCGGTCAGGAAATCCTCCTGGTCGAGGACAATCCGGTGAACCAGACAGTCATAGAAGCCATGTTGCGCAGCCTCGGCTATCGCGTCACCCTGGTCGCCGACGGTATCCAGGCGGTGCGCAGCGCCGAGCGCCAGCGCTACGACGCGATCCTGATGGACTGCCGCCTGCCGGTGCTCGACGGCTACTCGGCGACACGGGAAATCAGGGCCCAGGAGAACGGCCGGCGGGTACCGATCATCGCCCTGACCGCCAACGCCCTGCAGGGCGATCGGGAGAACTGCCTGCAGGCGGGAATGAACGATTACCTGGCCAAGCCATTCAAACGGGCGGAATTGCAACGCATACTGCAACGCTGGATCGGCTCGCAGCCGGAACTCCCCGTGACGTCGAACGAAACCGGACGAGGGGAGCCGGAATGATCTACGACAAGGGCGGCAAGCGGACGCGGGAATAAAGTGAACATCTGTTCGCCGGACACTGTGACTTTCACCGCAACGCAACAGTCTATGACTAGGCTGCCGCTGCGACGCCGATACAATAACCCGGCGCGACGGCCGCTGGACGAACCGCCACAACCCTGCAGTTCAGGGATTTTTGAGGAGCTCGCATGACCAAACAACACGCCTTCACCCGAGAAGACCTGCTGCGCTGCAGTCGCGGCGAGCTGTTCGGCCCGGGTAACGCGCAACTTCCCGCCCCCAACATGCTGATGATCGATCGCATCGTTCACATCAGCGATGTCGGCGGCAAGTATGGCAAGGGCGAGCTGGTCGCCGAGCTGGATATCAACCCGGACCTGTGGTTCTTCGCCTGTCACTTCGAAGGCGATCCGGTCATGCCCGGTTGCCTGGGCCTGGATGCCATGTGGCAGTTGGTCGGTTTCTACCTCGGCTGGCAGGGCAACCCCGGCCGCGGCCGCGCCCTGGGTTCGGGCGAAGTGAAGTTCTTCGGTCAGGTTCTGCCGACAGCGAAGAAGGTCACGTATAACATTCATATCAAGCGCACGATCAATCGTTCGCTGGTCCTGGCCATCGCCGACGGCACCGTCAGCGTCGATGGCCGCGAAATCTACAGTGCCGAAGGCCTCCGCGTCGGCCTGTTCACCTCCACTGACAGCTTCTAAGGGTTATCCGCATGCGTCGCGTCGTTATCACCGGTCTGGGCATCGTTTCCTGCCTCGGCAATGACAAAGACACCGTTTCCGCCAACCTCCGTGCGGGTCGGCCCGGCATTCGCTTCAATCCGTCCTACGCCGAGATGGGCCTGCGCAGCCACGTTTCCGGTTCGGTCGACCTGAACCTCGAAGAGCTGATCGATCGCAAGGTCTTCCGCTTCATGGGCGATGCCGCCGCTTACGCCTACCTGGCGATGGAGCAGGCGATCAAGGACTCCGGCCTGACTCCGGAACAGATTTCCAACCCCCGCACCGGCCTGATCGCCGGCTCCGGCGGCGCTTCCACCCTGAACCAGATGGAAGCCATCGACACCCTGCGCGAGAAAGGCGTCAAACGCATCGGCCCATACCGCGTGACCCGCACCATGGGCAGCACCGTATCGGCCTGCCTGGCCACGCCGTTCCAGATCAAGGGCGTCAACTACTCGATCTCCTCCGCCTGCGCCACCAGCGCGCATTGCATCGGCCAGGCCATGGAACAAATCCAGCTGGGCAAGCAGGACGTGGTCTTCGCCGGCGGCGGCGAAGAGGAACACTGGAGCCAGAGCTGCCTGTTCGACGCCATGGGCGCCCTCTCCACCCAGTACAACGAGACGCCGGAAAAGGCCTCCCGCGCCTACGACGCCAAGCGTGACGGCTTCGTCATCGCCGGCGGCGGCGGCATGGTGGTGGTCGAGGAGCTGGAGCATGCGCTCAAGCGCGGCGCCAAGATCTACGCCGAGATCGTCGGCTACGGCGCCACCTCCGACGGCTACGACATGGTCGCCCCGAGCGGCGAAGGCGCGATCCGCTGCATGCAGCAAGCGCTGGCCACCGTCGACGCGCCGATCGACTACCTGAACACCCACGGCACCTCCACCCCGGTCGGCGACGTCGCCGAGATCCGAGGCGTGCGCGAAGTGTTCGGCGACAAGGCGCCGGCCATCAGCTCGACGAAGAGCCTGTCCGGCCACTCGCTGGGCGCCGCCGGCGTACACGAGGCGATCTATTGCCTGCTGATGATGGAAGGCGGCTTCATCGCCGGCTCCGCCAACATCGACGAACTCGACCCGGAAGTGGCCGACCTGCCGATTCTCCGCGAGACCCGCGAGAACGCCAAGCTCGATACCGTCATGAGCAACAGCTTCGGCTTCGGCGGCACCAACGCCACCCTGGTCCTCAAGCGCTGGCAGGGTTGATTCCCTCCATCGCCGCATGAAGCGCCCTTCGGGGCGCTTTTTTGTACCCAGCGTTTCTTTACCCGAACTGCATGAACGGGCTAAACCTGGCGCCCCGCCTGCCGATAGAACTGATCAGCCCCGTCTCTCTCCTGCCCCCTGGAATCCGCCATCATGTCTTTGCGCAGTATGCCCATCGCGACCCGTGCCGCCCTGAGTTTCGCCCTGATCACCGCTCTGCTGGTCATCACCGGCATCTTTTCCCTGAACCGAATGGGTTCGCTCAACGAAGCCTCTTCGGACATCAGCGACAACTGGCTGCCTAGCGTCCGCGAAAGCGCCGAGTTGAACGTTCTGCTCGCCGAACTGCGGCAGGTGCAACTGGCCCATGTGCTGGCGGCGGACGACAGCAGCAAACGCTTCCTGGAAAGCCGCATGACGGAAATCGGCAAGGAACTGACCGATCGCGAGGGCGCCTACCAACGGCTGATCAGTGGTGCCGACGAGCGCTCGATCTACGAGCGCTACCTGGCTACCCGGCAGACGCTCCTGCAAAGCCAGCAGACCCTGGTGCAGATGTCGCGCAGCAAGCCGCTGGAAGAGACCCGCCAGTACACCGAAAGCACCTTGCTCGACCAGTACCGCGCCACCCAGCAGCAACTGCAGGCGCTGATCGACTTCAACGTCAAGGGCGCCAGCCAGGCCAGCCACACGGCCGATGAGGTCTATCACAGCGCCTTCGCCGCAGTGATCGGCGTACTGCTGGTCGCCGGCCTCGCTACCGTGGTACTGGCTTGGCTGTTCACCCGCAGCATCACCCAACCGCTCGGCGAGGCGCTGCGAGTGGCCGAGGTGATCGCTTCGGGCGACCTCACCAGCCGCATCGACACCTCTGGCCGCGACGAACCGGCCAAGTTGCTGGTCGCCCTCCAGGGCATGCAGGCACAACTGCGCCAGACCATCCAGCAGATCGGCAGCTCGGCGACCCAACTGGCCTCCGCCGCGGAGGAACTCAGCGCCGTCACCGAGCAGGGCAACCGCTCGCTGACCCAGCAGAACGACGAAATCCAGATGGCCGCCACCGCGGTCAACGAGATGACCGCCGCCGTCGAGGAAGTGGCGCGCAACGCCAGCTCCACCTCGGACGCCTCGTCCGCCTCCGAGCAATCGGCGCAGAACGGACGCCAGCGGGTACTGGAGACGGTCCAGGCGATCCGCCTGATGAGCGAAGAAGTGGACAATACCTCGGCGCTGGTCGGCGGCCTGGCGGAAAAGGCCCAGGACATTTCCAAGGTCCTCGACGTGATCCGCGGTATCGCCGAACAGACCAATCTCCTGGCGCTCAACGCGGCCATCGAGGCGGCTCGCGCCGGCGAGCAGGGCCGCGGTTTCGCCGTGGTCGCCGACGAGGTTCGCGCCCTCGCCCATCGCACCCAGGAATCCACCCGCGAGATCGAGCAGATGATCGCCAACATCCAGGAAGGCACCGGCGCCGCGGTCGGCGCCATGGACAGCAGCAGCGTACGCGCCCGCAACATGCTGGAGATCGCCGAAGCCGCCGGCCTGGCGCTGAACGAGATCGCCGAGCGGGTCGGCCAGATCAACGAGCGTACCCTGGTGATCGCCAGCGCCTCCGAGCAGCAGGCCCAGGTGGCCCGCGAGGTCGACCGCAACCTAGTGAACATCCGCGACATCTCGCTGCAGACGTCCGCCGGCTCCAACCAGACCGCCGCCGCCAGCCAGGAACTGTCGCAACTGGCCATTGACCTGAACAACATGGTCACCCGCTTCGTCGTCTGACCATGCCGTGCGCCGTCTCACGGCGGTGCACTTGCTGCGGTTGCCCAGCGTGGAGCCCGGGTTTTACCATGAAACCCGATCCTCTCCCCTCCGGAGCCGCCCTGATGGTCAAGCGCACCAGCCACAAGCAAGCCAGTTGTCCAGTCGCCCGCCCGCTGGACGTGATCGGCGACGGCTGGTCGATGCTCATCGTGCGCGATGCCTTCGAAGGACTGACGCGCTTCGGCGAATTCCAGAAGAGCCTCGGCCTGGCCAAGAACATCCTGGCGGCGCGCCTGCGCAACCTGGTGGAGCACGGCGTGATGGTGGCGGTCCCGGCCGAAAGCGGCAGTCACCAGGAATACCGCCTGACTGACAAGGGACGCGCGCTCTTCCCCCTGCTGGTGGCGATTCGGCAGTGGGGCGAGGACTATTTCTTCGCCCCGGACGAATCCCATGTCCGCCTGGTCGAGCGCGACAGCGGCCAGCCGGTGCCGCGCCTGCAGGTACGCGCCGGCGACGGCAGTCCGCTCGCCGCGGAAGATACCCGGGTCAGCAGGGACTGATCGAAGGACGAACAGGCTACCATCGGCATCCGCGCGTACGCCGCCAAAACGGCGGATAACCGCAGGCGGCTATTCGCCCTGCCGCACGCAGGCAACCCTTGCCCGGTAGAGCGAATGGCGCCCCCGCGTTATCCACGCGACACAAGAAAACCAGCGCTCTGCATGGCTCGCGCTCAGCGCACGTCGAAGGATTTCGACGCCAGCAGGCGATCGCCCTGGAACACCATCAACCGCCATTCGCCCTTCACCACTTCGTGCGGCTCGGTGAATTCGTAGGCCATGACATCGGTCGGCGCGCCCGGCACCAGCTTCTGCACCACTTCGAACTTGTCATGCCGCTGGCCATCCGGAGTGACCACGCCCGGGGTGAGGTAGAGCAGCGTCAAAGGCGTATCGCCTTCCTGCTTGCCGCTGAGTTGATAACGCATGCCGAACTTGGTGCCGAGCTTGGCCGGGACTTCGGTGGTCTGCTGGATGTTCTGCTCGCTACGGGTCAATACCCGTTCGCCGGGCTGGAAATCCTGGTAGCGGCTTTCGAACACGCCATATTCGATGGGGCCGTCGATACGCACCTCGGCCTGCGCCGCCACGGCGACGCCGGCGCCGAGCAGGAAGACGGAACGACTGATGCAAGAACGGATGAAGGACATGACTCACTCCTGGATGGGACTGGCGCGAGCCTATGACGCCGGCATGACAGACTGATGACGAATCCGGGTTATTCGCCTCGCGGATCGGCGGGCTGGCGCGGCAGCACTGCGAGGAAGTTGTCCCGCGCCACCTGGCGAGCGACCTGCTCGGGCAAGGCGTCGAGGAACGGATCGAAGCTCGCCATCAACTCGGGCAGGCTGTCGAACTGGCCGACCACATCGGAACCGAGCATGAAGCGTTGCGGAAACCGCTCGACCAGTGCCAGCCACTGCGGGTCGGGCTTGCCCTGCTCGTCCAGCAGGTACGGGCGCAACACCGACCAGGACAGGTCGATGTAGAGGTTCGGGTAACGCTGCAGCAGACGCCCAAGGGTCGGCAGGAGGAAGTCCAGTTTCTTCTGGTGGCGATGGATCTCCATGCTGGTCCCGGCATGGGCCCAGATGAACCGCACATGCGGGTGATTGCGCAGGGGCTCCTCGATTTCCGCCAGGTACAGCGGGTTACGTTCGCGCTTGGAAGTGACGTTGGCGTGCAGCAACACCGGCAGGTCGAATTCGGCGGCCAGGTGATAGACCCGCGCCAGCGCCTCATTGTTGGCCCTCGGCACGTCGCCGTAGGTCAGCGCGGTGAGGTCGTCGTGCCGGGTAAAGATCTCGCCGATGCCCTGCCAGAGTCCCGGGTCCAGCTCCAGCATGCGACGGATGTGCGCGTCGGCGTTCTTGTCGGTCGGGTTGAAACCGGTCAGGAACGGATGCACGCGCCGCCGCTGCTCGGCTGGCAGGGATTTCACCGCCGCCGCCACGATCACGTCGGTGGCGCTGTACCAATAGGCTCCGGCATCGTCGCCAGCGTAGTAGCGCGGCCGCTTCGGCTCGTCCTCGTGCCATTTCTTGGCGACCGCGACGCCGCTGAGCATCACATGGTCGACCCGGCCTTTGTCCATCGCCTCCAGCAGGCGCGGCATGCCTTCGCTTTCCTGGAAGAAATCCACGTAGTGCACGTGAGCGTCGCTGTAGCGATAATCCCTGGCATGGGTCAAGGATGTCACCAGGGACAGGACGAACAATGTCGAAAACAGGGCACGCGTACGGGGGCCAGCCATGGCATTCCTCCTGATAGGCCTGAGTGAACATAGACCGCAGCCGCTCGGCCAGGGTTCGCCGCTCCGCTGGCTGGCCCTGCTGTTCGGCCTGCTGGCCTGGCATGCCGGGGCTGGCGAACGGCTGATCTATCCGCGCCATTCCGAAGGGCGCAACCCCGAACCCTACGTCGTCGAGCTGCTGCAACTGGCGCTGGCCAGGAGCGGCGGCGACTACCGCCTGGAGCCCAGCGCGCAGCCCATGCCGCAGTCCCGTGCGCAACTGCGCCTGGAGCAGGACGATCCGGGCCTGCAGGTGATGTGGGCGCAGTCCCGCGACGACCTGGAAGAGACCCTGCTGCCGATCCGCATTCCGATCTATCGCGGCCTGATCGGCTGGCGCATTCCTCTGGTCAGCGCCGCCAACAAGGACCTCCTGGCCTCGGTGCGGACCCTCGACGATCTCCGCCGCCTGCGCTTCGGCCAGCGCCAGGACTGGGCCGACACACCGATCCTGCGCGCCAACGGCCTGGAGGTGAAGACCAGCCAGAGCTACGAGAGCCTGTTCCGCATGCTCGATGCCGGCCGCTTCGAGGTCTTCCCCCGCGAGGTCGTAGTGATCGACGGAGAACTGGAGGACGCCTCCCGCGCCGGGCTGCACCTGGCGATCGACCAGCACCTGGCCCTGCACTACCCCGCGGCCTTCTATTTCTTCGTTTCGCGTCAACGCCCGGAACTGGCCGAGGCCATTCGCCAGGGCCTGGAGAAGGCGATTGCCGACGGTAGCTTCGAACGGCTGTTCGAGCGACATTTCAAGACGCGGCTGGGCAAGCTTGCCCTTCGGCAGCGGAGAATAATCGAGCTGAAAAACCCCTATCTTCCAGGAAAAACTCCTTTTCAGCGCGAGGCACTCTGGTACCGGCCGTGAGCTAGAATGAGGCCTTCACGCCACCACCGATGCCCAGCATGTCCCGTACCACCCCGTACCGCCTCGACGACCAGATCGGCTTCATCCTGCGCCAGGCCAACCAGCGCTATGCAGCGTTGTTCGCCAATGGCATCGGCAACGGCCTGACACCCACCCAGTGGGCCGCCCTGGTCCGCCTCGGCGAGACCGGACCCTGCCCGCAGAACCAGCTCGGCCGGCTCACCGCCATGGACGCCGCGACCATCAAGGGCGTCGTCGAGCGCCTGGACAAACGGGGACTGATCCAGCGCAGCGCCGATCCGGACGACGGCCGGCGCCTGCTGGTCAGCCTCAGTCCTGCCGGACGCGCCGAACTCGAGGCCGGCCTGGCGGCCGCCCGCGAGATCAACCGGCAGGCCTTGGCTCCCCTCTCCCCGCAAGAACAGGAAACCCTGCGCGGGTTGCTCGCTCGCCTGATCTGAGGCCATTGCGGTCTATCTTTTTTTCCGCGTTACGTCGTCCGGAGCTGCGCCTTTCGTCGTAGCGGCCTGCCATTGACAGTTCGCCGCAGGCATCCATAACATGTTTGTATACAAACAAATTCCCGCAGAGCCGCACGCTACCAGGCACGGCCGACGGGACATCCGCCTGATGAACAGCCATGCCGCCGGCATGGGGAGAAACCGCCATGAGCGATGCCCTTGCCCTGACCGTCAACGGTCAGTCCCTGCGCCTCGATGTCGCCCCCGATACCCCCCTGCTCTATGTCCTGCGCAACGACCTGCAACTGAACGGTCCCAAGTTCGGCTGCGGCCTCGGCGAGTGCGGCGCCTGCACCGTGCTGATGGATGGCGTCGCCACCCGCTCCTGCATCACCCCGGTGGAGGCTGCCGTGGGCCGCCAGGTGGTTACCCTCGAAGGACTCGGCGATGCCGCCCATCCCCATCCGCTGCAACAGGCCTTCATCGACGAACAGGCCGCCCAATGCGGCTACTGCATCAACGGCATGGTGATGACCGCCAAGGCGTTGCTGGATCGCAACCCGAACCCCAGCGACGGCGAGATCCGCCAGGAATTGGCCTACAACCTGTGTCGCTGCGGCACCCATGTGGAGATTCTCAAGGCCGTGCGGCGTGCCGCCGAGAGCCTGAAGGAGCGTCAGGAGGAGCACCCGGCATGAGCCTGGCCAATCCCTCGCGACGCGGCTTCCTCAAGGCCAGCGGCCTGCTGCTGGTCACCGTCAACCTGCCCGCCCCGC
>NZ_SCND01000499.1:0-3468 GCF_005503585.1 Pseudomonas sp. 2VD | reverse complement strand
AACTGCTACCACCTGTACCCGGCCCACGCCGCGTTCGGCGGCTACAAGAAGTCCGGCGTCGGTCGCGAGACGCACAAGATGATGCTCGACCACTACCAGCAGACCAAGAACCTGCTGGTGAGCTACGACATCAACCCGCTGGGCTTCTTCTAGTAGGACCCCGGACCGGCCGCGACCGCTCTTTCCCGGAGCGGTCGCGCCGGCTCGTGAAACACGCCGCCGAGGCTGACGGTGGCGCCCCTTCCACCTCCTCGCCAAGCCGATTGCAGAGCGGCTGGCATAGCTATTGCCTGCGTTCACCACGTACAGCACACCACCGGGAAAACCGGGGTCGATAACAACAAGATTGAGGTGAAAAACCCATGTCCCTCGAACAAACCGGCCATGCGCCCGCAACTTCCGGGGTCGACTTCGAAAGCGTCGACGCCGACTACTTCCAACACCGTCAACTGAAGAAAGGCGCCGCCGGCTGGGTCCTGCTGGTCGGGCTCGGCGTCGCCTACGTGATCTCCGGCGACTACGCCGGCTGGAACTTCGGCCTGGCCCAGGGCGGCTGGGGCGGGATGTTCCTCGCCACCCTGCTGATGGCCACCATGTACCTGTGCATGTGCTTCTCGCTCGCCGAGCTGTCTTCGATGATCCCTACCGCCGGCGGCGGCTACGGCTTCGCCCGCAGCGCCTTCGGGCCCTGGGGCGGCTTTCTCACCGGCACCGCGATCCTCATCGAATACGCCATCGCCCCGGCGGCCATCGCCTGCTTCATCGGCGCCTACTGCGAGTCGCTGTTCGGCGTCGGCGGCTGGCTGATCTACCTGGTGTTCTACATCGTGTTCATCGGCATCCACATCCTCGGCGCCGGCGAGGCGCTGAAGCTGATGTTCGTCATCACCGCGGTGGCGGCCATCGCCCTCGGCGTGTTCATTGTCGCGATGCTTCCGCACTTCGACTCGGCCAACCTGTTCAACATCCCGCAGACCGCGGCGACCGGCGCCAGCAGCTTCCTGCCGTTCGGCTATGTCGGGGTCTGGGCGGCGATCCCCTACGCGATCTGGTTCTTCCTCGCCGTCGAAGGCGTGCCGCTGGCCGCCGAGGAAACCAAGAACCCCAAGCGCGACCTGCCGCGCGGACTGATCGGCGCCATGTTGGTGCTTCTCGCCTTCGCCGCACTGATTCTGGTCGTCGGTCCCGGGGCCGCCGGAGCCAAGGAGCTGATGGGCTCGGGCAATCCCCTGGTGGAAGCGCTGGAGTCGACCTACAAGGGTTCGACCTGGATGAGCCAGTTCGTCAACCTGGTCGGCCTGGCCGGGCTGATCGCCAGCTTCTTCTCGATCATCTATGCCTACTCGCGGCAGATCTTCGCCCTCTCCCGCGCCGGCTACCTGCCGCGCAGCCTCTCGCTGACCAACCGCAAGAAGGCGCCGGTACTGGCCCTGGTGGTGCCGGGGGTGATCGGCTTCGGCCTGTCGCTGACCGGCCAGGGCGACCTGCTGATCCTGGTCGCGGTGTTCGGCGCGACCATCTCCTACGTGCTGATGATGGCCGCGCACATCACCCTGCGCATCCGCCGCCCGGACATGCAGCGCCCCTACCGCACCCCTGGCGGCATCCTCACCTCCGGCGTAGCCCTGGCGCTGGCCTGCGTCGCGGTGGTCGCCGGCTTCCTGGTCGACCCGCGGGTCGTGGTCGGCGCGGTGGCGATCTACGCTGTACTGATCGGCTACTTCGCCCTGTACAGTCGGCATCACCTGGTGTCCGGCACCCCGGAAGAGGAGTTCGCCGCGATCCAGGCGGCGGAACAGGACCTGCGCTGAGAGCGACAACGACAAAGCCCGGCCCGCCGCATGGCGAGGCCGGGCACTGGAGACACACATGGCACGTTTCACCCATAGCGTCGGCGGCGAGACCTACCGCTTCGACAGCCTCAAGGACGTGATGGCCAAGGCCAGCCCCGCGCGCTCCGGCGATTTCCTCGCCGGCGTCGCGGCGAGCAACGACGGCGAGCGGGTCGCCGCGCAGATGGCCCTGGCCGACATCCCGCTCAAACACTTCCTCGACGAGGCGCTGATTCCCTACGAGGACGACGAGGTCACCCGCCTGATCATCGACACCCACCAGCGCGACGCCTTCGCCCCGGTGTCCCATCTCACCGTCGGCGGCTTCCGCGACTGGCTGCTCGGCGACGCCGCCGACGAGGCCAGCCTGCGCGCCCTGGCTCCGGGCCTGACGCCGGAAATGGCAGCGGCGGTATCGAAGATCATGCGTGTCCAGGACCTGGTCCTGGTGGCGCAGAAGATCCGCGTGGTCACCCGCTTCCGCAACACCCTCGGCCTTCGCGGCCGACTCTCCACCCGCCTGCAACCGAACCACCCGACCGACGACCCGGCCGGAATCGCCGCGAGCATCCTCGACGGCCTGCTGTTCGGCAATGGCGACGCGATGCTCGGGATCAACCCGGCCACCGACAGCATGGCCTCGATCTGCGCCCTGCTGGAGATGCTCGACGCGATCATCCAGCGCTACGAGATTCCCACCCAGGCCTGCGTGCTGACCCACGTCACCAGCTCCATCGAGGCGATCAACCGCGGCGTGCCGCTGGACCTGGTGTTCCAGTCGATCGCCGGCACCGAGGCGGCCAATGCCAGCTTCGGCATCAGCCTGAAGATCCTCCAGGAAGGCTACGAGGCCGGGCTCAGCCAGAAGCGCGGCACCCTCGGCAACAACCTGATGTACTTCGAGACCGGCCAGGGCAGCGCGCTCTCGGCCAACGCCCATCACGGCGTCGACCAGCAGACCTGCGAGACCCGCGCCTATGCGGTGGCTCGTCACTTCAAGCCGTTCCTGGTGAACACCGTGGTCGGCTTCATCGGTCCCGAGTACCTGTACAACGGCAAGCAGATCATCCGCGCCGGCCTGGAAGACCACTTCTGCGGCAAGCTGCTCGGCGTGCCGATGGGTTGCGACATCTGCTACACCAACCATGCCGAGGCCGACCAGGACGACATGGACATGCTCCTGACCCTGCTGGGCGTCGCCGGGATCAACTTCATCATGGGCATTCCCGGCTCCGACGACGTGATGCTCAACTACCAGACCACCTCCTTCCACGACGCCCTCTATGCACGCCAGACGCTGGGCCTGAAGCCGGCGCCGGAATTCGAGGACTGGTTGCAGCGGATGGGAATCTTCACCCAGGCCGACGGGCGCATCCACTTCGGCGACGAGCTACCGCCGGCGTTCCGCCAGGCCCTGGCGCAACTGGCCTGAGGAGATGCCGATGAACGACAAGCACCTGCCCGACGCCAGCGCCGAGAACCCCTGGCTGCCGCTGCGCCAGCTGACCCCCGCGCGGATCGCCCTGGGCCGCACCGGCACCAGCCTGCCGACCCGCCCGCAACTGGACTTCCAGTACGCCCACGCCCAGGCGCGCGACGCCGTGCACCTGCCCTTCGACCATGCGGCCATCAGCGA
>NZ_SCND01000498.1:0-3471 GCF_005503585.1 Pseudomonas sp. 2VD | reverse complement strand
GTCCACCCTGTCCTTCTCCTACCCTCGCCGCGCGGAGTTCTTCAGCGGCGAGCTGGAACAATTCCTCCTCCAGGCGCGCAAGGAAGGCACCGACCCGCTGGCCCTGCGCGGTTCCTATGCCGGCGCCATGGGCTACGGCCAGTTCATGCCGTCTTCATTCACCAAGTACGCGGTGGACTTCGATGGCGATGGGCATATCGACCTGTGGAATCCGCGTGACGCGATCGGCAGCGTCGCCAACTATTTCAAGCAGCACGGCTGGGTCAGCGGCGATCGCGTGGCGGTTCCCGCCAGCGGCCGGGCGCCCTCGCTGGAGGATGGCTTCAAGACGCTGTACCCGCTGGACGTGCTCGCTTCCGCCGGACTACGCCCGCAGGGTCCGCTCGGCGGCCACCGGCAAGCCAGCCTGCTGCGCCTGGACATGGGCAGGAACTACCAGTACTGGTACGGCTTGCCGAACTTCTACGTGATCACCCGCTACAACCACAGCACCCACTACGCGATGGCTGTCTGGGAACTGGGCAAGGAGGTCGACCGGGTGCGTCATCGCTCCGTCGTCAGGCAGGATTAGGACAGTCGATGAACAGGTGCTCGATGGCGAAGCGCTTGCCCAGGTAGTCGCCCAGCGCCTGCACCCCATAGCGCTCGGTGGCGTGGTGTCCGGCGGCGATGAAGCTGATGCCGTTCTCCCGCGCGCTGTGCACGGTCTGCTCGGAAACCTCGCCGGTCAGGTAGGCATCGACGCCGGCGGCGATCGCCTGGTCGATATAACCCTGGGCGCCGCCGGTGCACCAGGCGATGCGTCGGATCGGCTGGCCGGCGTCGACCAGCAGCGGCTCGCGCCCCAGCGCATCGCGCACATGCCGAGCGAAATCGGCAGGCTGCATCGGCTCGGCAAGCGAACCGAGGAGGACGATGGAACGCGGGTTGCCCGGCTCCAACGGCCCTTCCACTTCGAAGCCGAGCTGCCGGGCGAGCTGCACGTTGTTGCCCACCTCCGGATGCAGATCCAGCGGCAGGTGGTAAGCGAGCAGACTGATATCGTTGTTCAGCAGGGTCTTCAGGCGCCGTTGCTTCATGCCGACCACGCAGGGATTCTCACCCTTCCAGAAGTAGCCGTGATGCACCAGCACCACGTCGGCGTCGGCCTCCACGGCGGCATCCAGCAGCGCCTGGCTGGCAGTGACCCCGCTGACGATCCGCCGCACCTGCGGCCGGCCCTCGACCTGCAGGCCGTTCGGGCAGTAGTCCTGGATGCGCGCGGCATCCAGATAACGGTCGGCCTCTTCGACCAGGGTGCTCAGGGCGATAGCCATGCAAATTCCTCTTCATTCAGGCAGGGCGCGCCGCTCCTCTAATGGACGGCTTCCCCCTATAATGGGCGCCACCTTATCGGCCGCTTTTCGGCCTCGCAACCCCAAGGATTGTCCCGATGCCCAAGGCCCTGCGTTTCCTCGGCTGGCCCGTGCTGGTCGGCGTGCTGCTGGCCCTGCTGATCATCCAGCGCAACCCCGAGCTGGTCGGCCTGCCACGCCAGGAGGTGCACGTCGAGCAGGCGCCTCTGCTCAGCCGTCTGCAGGAAGGCCCGGTGTCCTATGCCAATGCGGTGAGCCGGGCGGCTCCGGCAGTGGCCAACCTGTACACCACCAAGATGGTCAGCAAGCCCTCCCACCCATTGTTCGACGACCCGATGTTCCGCCGCTTCTTCGGCGACAACCTGCCGCAACAGAAGCGCATGGAATCGAGCCTCGGCTCGGCGGTGATCATGAGCGCGGAAGGCTACCTGCTGACCAACAACCACGTGACCGCTGGCGCCGACCAGATCATCGTGGCCTTGCGCGACGGCCGCGAGACCATCGCCCAGTTGGTCGGCAGCGACCCGGAAACCGACCTGGCCGTGCTGAAGATCGACCTTAAGAACCTGCCGGCGATGACCCTCGGCCGCTCCGACGGCATTCGCACCGGCGACGTCTGCCTCGCCATCGGCAACCCGTTCGGCGTCGGCCAGACCGTGACCATGGGCATCATCAGCGCCACCGGACGCAACCAGCTCGGCCTGAACACCTACGAAGACTTCATCCAGACCGACGAGGCGATCAACCCCGGTAACTCCGGCGGCGCGCTGGTGGACGCTGCCGGCAACCTGATCGGAATCAACACGGCGATCTTCTCCAAGTCCGGCGGCTCCCAGGGTATCGGCTTCGCCATCCCGACCAAGCTGGCCCTGGAGGTCATGCAGTCGATCATCGAGCACGGCCAGGTGATCCGCGGCTGGCTCGGCGTCGAGGTCAAGGCGCTGACCCCGGAACTGGCGGAGTCGCTGGGCCTCGGCGAAACCGCCGGGATCGTCGTCGCCGGCGTCTATCGCGACGGCCCGGCGGCACGCGGCGGCCTGCTGCCGGGCGACGTGATCCTGACCATCGACAAGCAGGAAGCCAGCGACGGCCGCCGCTCGATGAACCAGGTGGCGCGCACCCGTCCGGGACAGAAGATCAGCATCGTGGTGCTGCGCAACGGACAGAAGGTCAACCTGACCGCCGAGGTCGGCCTGCGTCCGCCGCCGGCACCGGCTCCACAGCAGAAACAGGACGGCGGCGAGTGATCCCCGCCATTGAAAACGGCGCCCTCGGGCGCCGTTTTCGTATCACTTGAGGAAGTGCAGGGCGTCCAGTAGCGCCTGGTTCTGCTCCGGACTGCCGATGGTGATACGCAGGAACTGGTCGATCCGCGCCTGCTTGAAATGGCGGACGATCACTCCCTGCTCGCGCAGGGTCGAGGCAATCTGCCCGGCATCGTGCCGCGGATGACGGGCGAAGACGAAGTTGGCGGCCGACGGTAGCACCTCGAAGCCCAGCGCCTGCAAAGAGGCGCTCAACGCCTCGCGGCTATCGATCACTGCCTGGCAGGTCCGACGGAAATAGGCGTCGTCCTCGAAAGCCGCCGCCGCGCCGGCGATCGCCAGGCGATCCAGCGGATAGGAATTGAAGCTGTTCTTGATCCGCTCCAGCGCCTCGACCAGATCGGCATGGCCGACCGCCAGGCCGACCCGCAGGCCGGCCAGGGAGCGCGACTTGGACAGCGTCTGGGTGACCAGCAGGTTCGGGTAGCGATCGACCAGGGCGATGGCGCTCTCGCCACCGAAGTCGACATAGGCCTCGTCGACCACCACCACCGAATCCGGCGACGCCTTCAGCATCGCTTCGATGGCGTCCAGCGGCAACAGGCAGCCGGTCGGCGCGTTCGGATTGGGGAAGATGATCCCGCCGTTGGGCCGCGCGTAGTCTTCGACGCGGATGCGGAACCTTTCATCCAGCGCGATCTTCTCGTGCGCGATCCCGTACAGGCCGCAATAGACCGGGTAGAAGCTGTAGGTCACGTCCGGGAACAGCAGCGGCAGGTCGTGTTGGAACAGGCCATGGAAAATGTGCGCCAGCACCTCGTCGGAGCCGTTGCCGACGAACACCTGGTTGG
>NZ_SCND01000497.1:0-3562 GCF_005503585.1 Pseudomonas sp. 2VD | reverse complement strand
GTCAGCAGGTCGCCGCTGGCCCAGGCGCCGAGCATGGCCAGCGCGATCAACTGGTCGGTGACGCCGTGCAGGCTCGGATGCCGCAGGCTGTCCCAGGCCGAGCGGGCCACCGGCAGCGCCACCAGCAGCGACGCGACGCCGAGCAGGATCTGGCTGACCCCGGCCTGGTCCGCCGCCAGCCAGCGCCAGGCCAGGCCGAGCAGCAACAGGCCAAGGGCGAGCATCGCCAGGCTCAGCTGGCGGGCGGCGCGGCGCTGCTCGTCGCGGCTGAGCAGGCCGCCGCCGAACGGCAGGTGATGATGATGCGCGCAGCCGCCATGGCTGCCGTGGGCGGTCGGCTCGCTCATGCGCACCTCCCGGGGCGAGCCGCGGCGGCTATTGCGGGAAGCGCGCGTCCGGCCGGCGTACGTAGTCCAGGGCTTCCTTCTCGGTGAGTTCCCAGATCTGCTTGACCTGCCCGTTGTTGTCGCTCTTCAGGCCGACGAAACTGCCCTTGAGCTGGGGCATGCGGCCATAGACGATGAACAGGTTCTGCGCCGTGCGGATGCGCACCGACGGCGCCACCGAATAGCTGACGGTCTTCTTCCCCAGCCCCAGGGTGAGCACGCTGCGCAGCAGGCTCTGCTTGGGCTTCTTCAGGGTGATGACCGGGTACTGCGCGCTGGCCACGAAGCCCACCAGCATGTCGCTCGGCAACTGCCGCGCCAGCGCCTCGCCGCCGCACAGCAACAGCGCCAGCCCGCACAGCAGGGCCCTGCCGGGTGATAGCCGCGCACCGTTGCCCGTGAATGGAATACCGCCTGCCGTCATTGCCCGTCCCGTTCGCCTGGTTGTTCGACTCGGCGCCGCGTTCCGCTGGCGGAAGCGCGTACCGAAGGTTGATGCCGACGCAGGGTAGCCGTTTCACGTTCGCTTGTCCGTCCATTGTTTCACAGCCCGCGAAGGGCACCGTCGGGCAGCGGCTCATGGCTGCCCGCCTTGCAGAATCAGGCGGCCGTCGTCGCGCGGATCGACGCTGCCGACCGAACCGGCCTTGCCGAGGATCGCCGGCACCCGTTCGCGGTACAGGCGCCAGAGCAGGCCGGGATCGGTCGCGCCCAGCGCCGGGGCCAGGCCAACGATGCTGGCGGTGTCGCGGCGCGCCTGGGCCAGCCGTTCGCCGGCCTCGGCGCGGGCGACCTGCAGGGTGCGGTCGGCCCCCTCGGTGGCCGCCTGGGTGAGTTTCTCCGCCTCGGTGCGCGCCTTGGCGACGTTCTGCTCGGCCAGTTGGCTGGCGGTCAGCACCGCGTTGAAGGCGCTTACCGCATTGCGCGGCAGGCTCGACTGCACGTCGACCCGCACCACCTGGATGCCCAGCCCGCTGCCGGCCGCGGCCAGCGCCGCCAGGCTGTGGTTGATGCCCTGCACCAGGTCGCCGCGCAGGCGTTCGCGGCGCTCGGCGACCGCGCTGTCGTTGCCGAGCAACTCCGGGCGCGCCACCAGGATGGTGTCCAGGTCGCGCGCGGCGCAGACCTGCACGGCGTTGCGCGCCACCAGGCGGTCCAGCGCCGGCAGCACGTGGGCGCCCTGGAGGACGTAGGCGTACGGGTCGTCGACCTTGTAGAACACCCGCACGTCCAGTTGCACCACCCCGGCGTCGCCGGTCAGCAGGTAGCCGGAGCCGGCCAGCGCGTCGCTGGACAGGCTGACGTCGAGATCGGCGCGACGCGCCTGCTCGGAACGCAGCAGGCCCTCGACGCGGCGTTCGATCACCTGTTCGGCGGACGGCAGCAGCACCACCTGCTCCAGCGGCTGCGGCCAGGCCAGCAGCAGGCCGGGACCGGCCAGGCGCTCCAGCGCGCCCAGGCGCAGCACTACGGCGCGGTTCTCCGGGCCGATCTGGCGGACGTTGGAAAACGCCCAGGCCAGCGCCGCCAGGAGGGTCACGCCGAACAGTGCGAGGAACGCCAGGCGTCCGGCCTGCAGCCAGGGGCTGCGCAGCCCCTCGTGCGCTTCGTCGCTCATGGCCGGCGCCCGTTGGCCGGCGCTTCGGCGGGGAGCGCCGGCGGCCCGTCGACCAGCACGCGGAACGGTGCGGCATCGGTGCGCAAGACCAGGCGGGTATCGCCGTTGACGATGGTGCCGAGGGTGTCCAGCGAGCGCAGCAGGTTGTACAGCTGCGGCGAACCGGCGTAGGCCTTGCCGTAGATGCGCGCCGCCTCGACCCGCGCCTGGGCCTCGATCTCCGCGGCCTTCACCGAAGCCTCGGCCTGGATCACCCGGGCGTCGCGCTCCGCCGCCGAACGGATCTCCGCGGCCTGGCGACGGCCCTCGGCGGTACGCTCGGTGGCGATGGTCTCGCGCTCGGCGCGCATGCGGTCGACGGTGGCGCCGAGGGTCACCTTGGGCAGGGTCAGGCGCTCGATGCCGACCTGCACCACCTTGACCCCGTAGGTCGCCAGCAACTGATTGTCGATCTGTTCGCGCAGGCGCGCTTCGAAGTCGCCGATACGCACCCGCGACGCCTCGGTATTCACCAGGTCGGCCAGGTCATAGGCGCTGGCGGTGGTTTCCAGCGCCGAGCCGACGAAGGTGCGCAACTGCCGGGCAGCCTCGTCCGGCTGGTTGCGCACCGCGCGCATGAAGCGCTGCACGTTGTCGGCGTCGCCCTGTACCTGCCAGGCCACGTAGGCCTGGACGATGATCCGCAGGCCATCGCGGGTGCCGACGTCCTGCAGGCCGCTGGAGGTGGTGCGCAGGCGCAGGTCGACCGGGATCGCGCTCTCGAACGGCAACGGCAGGCGCCAGGCCAGGCCCGGTTCGAGCAGGACCCGCGCCGGGTTGCCGAAACGGGTGATGACCATCGCCTCGCCGGAACGCACCTGCACCAGGCAAGCGGCGGCGACGGCGAACAGCACCAGCAGCGCGGCGACCAGCAGCCGGCGCCAGGGCGGCGCGGCCTGTGCGCCATGGCCGTGATCGTGATCGTGATCGTGATCGTGATCGTGATCGTGATGATGCTCGTGGTGGCTGTGCGAGTGGGAGTGACCGAGGCTCAAGAGCGCTCTCCTCATGGTGCGGATTGCCCGGCCGCGGACGCCGGAGCGGCGGACGGACGGGACGAAGGCGGGGAATCCAGGCGGCCGAGGCCGAAGCTGCGCAGGTCGATGGTCGGCGCACCGGCGCCGGCGATGCGGTGGTCGATGAGCAGCAGGTTGGCCTTGCCCAGGCCGAGCCCGAGCTGGCGGTAGTAGGCCTCCAGCAGGAAAGCCTGGCCGGCGTCGGCATAGCCTTCCCGCTCGGCGGCGAAGCGCCGGTCGGCGGCCTGCGCGGCGGCCAGGGTCTCGCGGGCCTGCGCGCTGGCCCGGTCGTGCGCCACGCTGGCCTGTAGTTGCGCCTCGTTGCGCTGCGCGGCAGCCTGCCCGCGCTCGCGGGCGATCAGCGCCTGGGCGGTGATCTGCGCGGCCTGCACCGCGTGGTAGGCGTTCGCCGCACCGGCCGGCGGATGGATCGCCTCGACCGCCGCGCCCAGTACCTCGACGCCGCTGCCGAGGCGGTCGAGATCGGCCTGCACGGCCTGGCC
>NZ_SCND01000496.1:0-3595 GCF_005503585.1 Pseudomonas sp. 2VD | reverse complement strand
GGCATGATGTAGCCGAGCGGGTTGTTGCAGTTCGGGGTCACCTGGATGGCCTTGATCGGCCACTGTTCCAGCGCCAGTTCGAGGGCTTCCAGGCTGATGCCGTTGACCGGATCGGTGGGGATCTCCAGGGCCTTCATGCCGAGGCCTTTCAGCGATTGCATGGCGCCATGGAAGCTCGGCGACTCCACCGCGACGATGTCGCCCGGTTCGCACACCGCGCGGATGCTCACCGACAGGGCCTCGTGGCAGCCGGTGGTGATCACCACGTCGCTGGCGGTGGCCCGACAGCCGGAGTCCACCAACAGGCGGGCGACTTCCTCGCGCAGCAACGGCGAGCCGTGGATCCCGTCGTAGGCCAGCGCACGGGCGTCGGCGTGGCGGTTGAGCCGGGCCAGGCTGCGGGTCAGCGGTTTCAGCGAAGGGCTGGAGATGTCCGGCATGCCGCGGCCGAGCTGGACCACGTCCGGCCGCGGTACCGTGCTGACCAGGGCCAACACCTGCTCCCATTGCGAGATTTCCACCGGCCGCTGGGCCAGGCGGGCGATCGCCGGCAGCGGCGGCATCTGTCGCGCGACCGGTACGAAATAGCCGGACTTCGGCCGCGGCTCGGCCAGCCCGCGATCTTCCAGCAGCCTGTATGCCTGTTGCACGGTGCTCAGGCTGACGCCGTGCTCGATGCTCATGGCCCGCACCGAGGGCAGCCGGTCGCCCGGACGGTAGAGGCCCTGTTCGATGCGCGAACCGAGGGTCTCGGCGAGTTGCAGATAAAGGGTCATGAGCGGGACTCCAGGGTGAGCGAAAGCGGGACCGGTACAGATGGTGGCGAAATCCACCATTCAGGCCGGGGAGCGCTTGATCTGTATGCAGTCAACCCACCTTTTCTGGACCTGTACGGAACAGCGCGCGATGGCCATTCTATCTCCGTCGTCCAGCCGATCAATATGGAGTACGCAGCATGACGCGACTCAGTGCGAAATCCGAGCGCCGCCAACGCCTCGATGGCCCCTTCCCACTCGCCGCGATGGACAACCTGGCGCAGGCCCTGCGTCGCGGCTATCGCCTGGCCCGGCAACGCCAGTTGACCCGGCGCGCGCTGCTGGACCTGGAAGCGGCGGAACTGAAGGATATCGGCCTGAGCGCCGAGCAGGCCCGCGAGGAAGCCTCGCTGGCGTTCTGGCAGGCGGGAAAATCCGGCGGGAGAAAGGCATGATCCGCTGTCGCAACTGTGGCGAACACCCAGCCAGCGAAGGGCATATCTGTATGGTCTGCAAGCGCCGATCCGACGTCGACCCATACAAGGCGCTGATCGCCATGGCCCTGCTGGTCTACTGCGGCGTCAGCCTGGCGGCCTACCTCAAGCCACATATGCCGTCACCGCCGCCTACCGCCGGCAGCAGCGTCCAGCCCGCCGAGGAGCTGGCCCAGCGCGCCCGCCAGGCCACCCTGGAACAGCGCGGCATCTGAAGAACGCATGCTCGGGAGGGGAGGCAGTTTGAGCCCCTCCTTCTTTTATATGCATGTGGCCGCCAGCGCGTGGCTCATTGCGCCGGATACTCCAGCGCCGCCGCGATTCGCCGATGCTGCTCGACCACCCACTCCCGCCGTACCGCCCCCCAGTCGCGGATGACATAGCCGCCCTGGTGGTTGCGCGCACCCTCCCGCTGCTCGAACTCGCAGACGATGTCCAGTTCCTCCAGCGCGGCGATGGTGTCCTGTGCGGTACGCCGGGGCATGCCGGTGGCGGCCATGATCTCCGGCACGCTGGCGATGCCGCTGTCGATCAGGTAGGCGACGTAGAGGCGGCGGTAGAAGCTGGACTTGGTCTTGCTGATGGTCATGAGCAGGCGTTCTCCGGGAAGGCTCAGGGAGCGAGCAGGGGCAAGGTAGTGGTGGATTTGATTTCCGACAAGGCGACGATGGAGTTCACTTCCTGGATGCCCGGCACCGCCGACAGCTTCTCGAAGAAAAAGCGTTCGTAGGATTCGATATCGCGGGTGACGATACGCAGCATGAAGTCCACCGCGCCCATCAGTACGTGGCACTCCAGCACCTCGGGAAACTGGTGCATCGCCTCGGCGAAGTCGGTGAGGTTCTTGCGCCCATGGGCGTTGAGCTTGATCTGGGCGAATACCTGGGTATTCAGGCCGATCTTCTTGCGGTCGAGCAGGGTCACCTGCTTGCGGATCACCCCCTCCTCCTTCAGGCGTTGGATGCGCCGCCAGCAGGGCGATTGGGAAAGTCCGATGCGCTCGGCGATCTCGGCGGTGGAAAGCGAGGATTCCTCCTGCAGCAAAGCGAGAATACGCTGATCGTACATATCCAGTGGAATGGACATAAATATTCCCTACAAAGAAAAATATAGGGATCAAGTATGCACGGATAGCGCAAAATCACGCAAAAACAGGAGAAAAAATCCGGCACGCCTCTGGGAGAATTTCTCTCGTCGAAACACTGCCTGGAGCGTCACATGTCAACCCTCGCCCCCCTTTTCCTGGCCAAACACCCTGACGGCGAAGAACGCCAGGTGATCCGCCCGAACGTCTGGGAAACCTCCTGCGCAGATACCGAGACCCTGTCGATCTTCCATATCGAGGGCATGGCCGACCCGGACCTGCTGTGCCGGGTGCTCAACCTGTTCGCCGTGCAGTCCTTCACCCCGGAGCGGGTTCGTGCCGACCGCGAGGACCACAAGATCCGCCTGCTGCTGACCTTCCCCGGCCTCAGCCAGCACCGCGCCAGCGTGATCGCGGAGAAACTGCGCTCGCTGGTCACCGTGCTCGCCGTCCGCCTGGAGTTCTCTCCCCATGCCGGCAAGGTCCGTCCCAGCGTCAGCGAGCCGCTGCTGGCCAGCGTCGTCTGAGCCCCTCGGGGCGGCGCGGCGGCCGCCCTGTCCACTCAGCGTCATCGGCTGGCCTTCTGGCGTTAGCCGGTCGCCCAGCCCATGGCTACAGTGCAGGTTCGCCAGGCAGCCAGAAGACTGCCATGTGTTCCCCCGATCCTGCAGAGCGTGCCCATGTCCCGACCGCGTTTCCTTCCGGATAACTTCACCCTGGCGCTGATCGCCACCGTCCTTCTCGCCACTTTCCTGCCCTGCAGCGGCCAGACCGCCGTGGTCTTCGAATGGGTGACCAACATCGGCATCGGCCTGCTGTTCTTCCTCCACGGCGCCAAGCTGTCGCGCCAGGCGATCGTCGCCGGCATGACCCACTGGCGCCTGCACCTGCTGGTATTCGCCTGCACCTTCGTGATGTTCCCGCTGCTCGGCCTGGCGCTGAAACCGGCGCTGTCGCCGATGGTCACCCCGGAGCTGTACCTCGGCATCCTGTTCCTCTGCGCCCTGCCGGCCACGGTGCAATCCTCCATCGCCTTCACCTCGCTGGCGCGCGGCAACGTGCCGGCAGCGGTATGCAGCGCTTCCGTGTCGAGCCTGCTCGGCGTATTCCTTACCCCGCTGCTGGTCAAGCTGCTGCTCGGCGCCGAAGGCGAGACCGGCAACGCGCTGGACGCCATCGGCAAGATCACCCTGCAACTGCTGGTACCCTTCATCGCCGGCCAGGTCCTGCGGCGCTGGATCGGCGCCTGGGTGGAGCGCAAC
>NZ_SCND01000495.1:0-3624 GCF_005503585.1 Pseudomonas sp. 2VD | reverse complement strand
GCTTCCGTCATGAACTGCGGCGAGTATAGCCAGACCCCGCGCGCGTCCGGAATGCCCGTCCTCAGCGCTTGCGCCGTTTCGGATAGAGCTTGGCTTCGCCTGGCGGGCGGGTCTTGAAACGCCGGTGCGCCCACAGGTACTGCTCGGGCTGCTGGCGCACGCAACGCTCGACCCACTGGTTGATCCGCAGGCAATCGGCTTCCTCGCTCTCGCCGGGGAAGTCCTCCAGCGGCGGGTGGATGGTCAGGCGGTAACCGCTGCCATCGGCCAGGCGGCTCTGGGTGAACGGCAACACCCGCGCCCGGCCCAGGCGGGCGAACTTGGTAGTGGCGGTGACGGTGGCCGCCGGGATGCCGAACAGCGGCACGAACAGGCTCTGCTTGGCGCCGTAGTCCTGGTCCGGTGCGTACCAGATGGCGCGGCCGCCACGCAGCACCTTGAGCATCGAGCGCACGTCCTCGCGCTCGATGGCGGTGGCATCGAGGTTGTGCCGCTCGCGGCCACGGCGCTGGATGTAGTCGAACACCGGGTTGTCGTGCTCACGGTACATGCCGTCGATGGTGTGCACCTGGCCGAGCAGCGCCGCGCCGATCTCCAGGGTGGTGAAATGCAGGGCCATGAGGATCACCCCCTCGCCCTTGGCCTGGGCCTCGCGCAGATGCTCCAGGCCTTCTATATGGGCAAGACGGGCCAGGCGCGCCTTCGGCCACCACCAGCTCATGGCCATCTCGAAGAAGGCGATGCCGCTGGAGGCGAAGTTCTCCTTCAGCAGACGCTCGCGTTCGGCGGGCGACTTTTCCGGAAAGCACAGTTCGAGGTTGCGCGCGGCAATCTCGCGGCGCGAGCCGACCAAGCGGTACATCAGCGCCCCCAGGCCACGGCCGAGCATCAGCAGGACGGGATAAGGCAACTGCACCACCAGCCAGAGCAGCCCCAGGCCGAACCAGAGCGGCCAGTAGCGGGGATGGAGGAAAGCGCTGGAGAAACGGGGGCGATCCATGGACGGTTCCGACGACGATCAAAGCCCGCCATTCTACCCTGCCCGCCGTCCCGGCGGGACGCCGCGTTGCCGATCGATGCCGCCCCGGCTATCTGCCACGCTTGCGGGCATCCGGCGTTCTCGTTATAAGTCCCTGCAATTCAACGACCGACAAGCCCCATGAGCCAAGCCGACCTCCTCGATCAAGACCCCGTATTCCAGCTCAAGGGCAGCATGCTCGCGGTGACCATCCTCGAACTGGCGCACAACGACCTGGCGAGGCTCGAACGGCAACTCGCCGACAAGGTGGCGCAAGCGCCCAACTTCTTCCGCGACACCCCCCTGGTCATGGCCCTCGACAAGCTGCCCGAAGGCGAAGGCCGCCTTGACCTGCCGGCGCTCCTCGAGGTCTGTCGCCGCCACGGCCTGCGCACCCTGGCGATCCGCGCCGGGCGCGAGGAGGACATCGCCGCCGCCCAGGCCCTGGACCTGCCGGTGCTGCCGCCCTCGGGCGCCCGCGAACGACCGCTGGACATCAAGGACAGCGCCCCGCGCAAGCCTGCCGAAGAGCCCAGCCCGAGCGCCGGTGAAGCCAGGCCCGAGCCGGCCAAGGCGGAAGAGAAGCCCGCCGAGCCCGTCAGCCGCCCGACCAAGGTGGTGAAGACCCCG
The DNA here is from genome assembly GCF_005503585.1 of Pseudomonas sp. 2VD. NCBI lineage: Bacteria > Pseudomonadati > Pseudomonadota > Gammaproteobacteria > Pseudomonadales > Pseudomonadaceae > Pseudomonas > Pseudomonas sp. 2VD. The sequence continues at coordinate 1,976 of NZ_SCND01000495.1, read as the reverse complement.
GTGCGCGGCGGCATGCAGATCTACGCCGCCGGCGGCGACCTGATCGTGCTGGCCGCGGTCAGTCCCGGCGCGGAACTTCTCGCCGACGGAAACATCCATGTGTACGGCCCGATGCGCGGACGCGCACTGGCCGGCGTGAAAGGCGACGCCACGGCGCGAATCTTCTGCCAGCAGCTGGCCGCCGAACTGGTCTCCATCGCCGGTAACTACAAGGTCGCGGAGGACCTGCGACGCAGCCCGCAGTGGGGCAAGGCAGTGCACGTCAGCCTGTCGGGTGACGTGTTGAACATCACCCGCCTTTAACGGATACTGCCGCCACTTTCAGGGACCAGAATTCTTACGTTTTTCATTGGGGTGAATCACCTTGGCCAAAATTCTCGTAGTCACTTCCGGTAAGGGTGGCGTCGGTAAAACCACCACCAGCGCAGCTATCGGCACCGGCCTGGCCTTGCGCGGTTTCAAGACCGTCATCGTCGACTTCGACGTCGGCCTGCGTAACCTCGACCTGATCATGGGCTGCGAACGCCGCGTGGTGTACGACTTCGTCAACGTCGTCAACGGCGAGGCCACCCTCACCCAGGCCCTGATCAAGGACAAGCGCCTCGAAAACCTGCATGTCCTGGCCGCCAGCCAGACCCGCGACAAGGACGCCCTGACCAAGGAAGGCGTCGAGAAAGTCATGGCCGAACTGCGCAAGGATTTCGAATACATCATCTGCGACTCCCCGGCGGGCATCGAGAAAGGCGCCCACCTGGCCATGTACTTCGCCGACGAAGCGATCGTCGTGACCAACCCCGAGGTTTCCTCGGTACGCGACTCCGACCGCATGCTCGGCCTGCTGGCAAGCAAGTCGCAGCGCGCCGAGAAAGGCGAGGAGCCGATCAAGGAACACCTGCTGCTGACCCGCTACAACCCGGAGCGCGTCACCAAGGGCGAGATGCTCGGCGTCGACGACGTCGAGGAGATCCTCGCCATCCGCCTGCTCGGGGTGATCCCGGAATCCCAGGCCGTGCTCAAGGCGTCGAACCAGGGCGTGCCGGTGATCCTCGACGAGCAGAGCGACGCCGGCCAGGCGTACAGCGATGCGGTCGACCGCCTGCTCGGCAAGGAAATACCGCATCGATTCCTCGATGTGCAGAAGAAAGGATTCCTGCAAAGACTGTTCGGAGGACGTGAATGAGCCTTTTAGACTTCTTTCGCAGTCGGAAATCGCAGAACAGCGCTTCCATCGCGAAAGAACGACTGCAGATCATCGTTGCCCACGAACGTGGCCAGCGCGCACAGCCGGATTATCTGCCCCAGTTGCAGAAAGACCTGCTGGAAGTGATCCGCAAGTACGTACCGATCGACCAGGAGCAGATCCAGGTGGAACTGGAGAACCAGGGCAACTGCTCGATCCTGGAACTCAACATCACCCTGCCGGATCGTTGATTCGCCCAGGGTCCATACTGCGGCGGCCATTGGCCGCCGCAGTCGTTTCACCGAGCCTGCCCGCCAGGCTCCCTGCCGCCTCCCGGCGATGAGCCCGTTCGCTATGCCGCTGTCCCAGATCCGAATCGTTCACCAGGATGACGCCCTGCTGGTGGTCGACAAGCCCACCCTGCTGCTGTCGGTGCCCGGCCGCGCCGATGACAACAAGGACTGCCTGGTCACCCGCCTGCAGGAAAACGGCTATCCCGAGGCCCGCATCGTCCACCGCCTGGACTGGGAAACCTCCGGCCTGATGGTGCTCGCCCGCGACGCCGACAGCCACCGCGAGCTTTCCCGCCAGTTCCACGACCGCGAGACCGAGAAAGCCTATACCGCCCTTTGCTGGGGCCTGCCGGAACTGGACAGCGGGCGCATCGAACTGCCGCTGCGCTACGACCCGCCGACCAAGCCGCGTCACGTGGTGGACTTCGAGCACGGCCGCCACGCCCTGACCTTCTGGCGTGTGGTCGAGCGTCATGAGCGCTGGAGCAGGGTCGAGCTGACAC
>NZ_SCND01000494.1:0-3629 GCF_005503585.1 Pseudomonas sp. 2VD | reverse complement strand
GCTGGGCTCCTCCGGCAAGGGCCACGAGTACATGCTCAAGTACCTGCTCGGGGCGAAGAACGGGGTGATGAACGATGACCTCGGCAAGGCCGGCGGCCTCGGCCTCGGCGGCGATGCGCAGCGGGTTGCGGTTCAGTTGCGGCGCCGACGGCAGCCAGCCGAGGCGTTCGGCCTGGATGTTGTAGTCCAGGGCGTGTTCGGCGAAGCGGCTGGCGTCGGCCAGCGGCGACAGCACCTCGTGCATCGACAGCTTCTCGTGGCGCCATTGCGAGCTGTGCAGGTAGAAGAAGCTGGTGCCGTTCATCTGCCGCGGCGGCCGGCTCCAGTCCAGGCCGAAGGCCAGCGGCGCCCAGCCGGTCTGCGGGCGCAGCTTCTCCTGGCCGACATAGTGCGCCCAGCCGCCGCCGCTTTGGCCGATGCAGCCGCACATCATCAGCATGTTGATGACCGCGCGGTAGTTCATGTCCATGTGGTACCAGTGGTTCATCGCCGCGCCGATGATCACCATCGCCTTGCCGCGGGTCTTGTCGGCGCTGTCGGCGAACTCGCGGGCGACCTGCGTCGCGCGCGCCGCCGGAACGCCGGTGATGCGCTCCTGCCAGGCCGGGGTATAGGGCGTGTCGGCGTCCTCGTAGGAGGTCGCCACGTTGTCGCCGCCCAGGCCGCGGTCGATGCTGTAGTTGGCCATCTGCAGGTCATAGACGGTGGCCACCCGCAGGCGCTTGCCGTCCGCCGCGACGATCTCGCGGAACGGCACCCGGCGCAGCAGTACCTCGTCGTTAGCGACGCCCTTGAAGTGCGGGTGCTCCTGCCCGGCGAAATACGGGAAGGCCACCTCGCAGGCATGTTCCGGGCCATCGAGCAGCGACAGTTGCAGGCGCGTCTGGTCACCGCTCCTGCCGTCCAGCTCGGCGATGTTCCACTTGCCTGACTCGCCCCAGCGGTAGCCGATGGCGCCGGTGGGCGAGACCAGCCCGCCGCTGCGCTCGTCGTAGGCGATGGTCTTCCACTCGGGGTTGTTGTCCTGGCCGAGGTTGTCCGCCAGGTCGGCGGCGCGCAGGTAGCGGGTCGGCTTGAACGCGCCGCCGGCGTGTTCTTCCAGCAACACCAGCATCGGCATGTCGGTGTACTGGCGGCAGTAGTCGACGAAGTAGGCGCTCGGCCGGTCGAGGTGGAACTCCTTCAGGATCACGTGACCGAAGGCCATGCCCAGCGCGGCGTCGGTGCCCTGCTTGGGGTTGAGCCAGAGGTCGGTGAGCTTGGCCACCTCGGAATAGTCCGGGGTGATGGAGACGGTCTTGGTGCCCTTGTAGCGCACCTCGGTGAAGAAGTGCGCGTCCGGGGTCCGCGTCTGCGGCACGTTGGAGCCCCAGGCGATGATGTAGCTGGAGTTGTACCAGTCGGCCGACTCCGGCACGTCGGTCTGCTCGCCCCAGATCTGCGGGCTGGCCGGCGGCAGGTCGCAGTACCAGTCGTAGAAGCTCAGGCAGACCCCGCCGATCAGCGACAGGTAGCGGGCGCCGGCGGCGTAGCTGACCATCGACATGGCCGGGATCGGCGAGAAGCCGATCACCCGGTCCGGACCGTAGGTCTTGGCGGTGTAGACGTTGGCCGCGGCGATGATCTCGGTGACCTCGTCCCAGCTGGAACGGACGAAGCCGCCCAGGCCGCGCTGGCTCTTGTAGCTCTTCGCCTTGGCGGCGTCCTCGACGATGCTGGCCCAGGCGTTCACCGGGTCGCCGTGCTGCGCCCGCGCCTCGCGCCAGAGCTTGAGCAACGGCTTGCGCACCTTCGGGTACTTCAGGCGGTTGGCGCTGTAGATGTACCAGGAATAGCTGGCCCCGCGCGGGCAGCCGCGCGGCTCGTGGTTGGGCAGGTCCGGACGGGTGCGCGGGTAGTCGGTCTGCTGGGTTTCCCAGGTGATCAGGCCGTTCTTCACGTAGATCTTCCAGGAGCAGGAGCCGGTGCAGTTCACCCCGTGGGTGGAGCGCACGATCTTGTCGTGCTGCCAGCGCTGCCGGTAGGCACCTTCCCAGGCGCGGCTCTCGTTGCTGGTCTCGCCGTGGCCATCGGCGAATTCGCCCTGCTTCTTCTTGAAGAACTGCAGGCGGTCGAGCAGGTGACTCATCTTGATCTCCTCACCCGGTCTGTGCCGGGCGTTACAACGCTAATCAGGGGTTGCCGCGGGCTGCTGCCGACGGACTCAACAGGGACTCTCCGCACCCTTGCGCGCGTACCACCACCAGGTGGCGACGATGCAGCTCAGGTAGTAGGCGATGAACACGTAGAGGGCGCCCTCGGCGCTGCCGGTCATGTGCAGCGAGGTGCCGAACGCCTTCGGGATGAAGAACCCGCCGAAGGCGCCGATGGCGGCGGAGAAGCCGATCACCGCGGCCGACTCCATGCTCGCGTTGCGCGCCGCGCCGGCTTCGTCGGCCTGGCCGTCGCGCACCCGCCGGGCCCACTCGTTGCGGAAGATCACCGGGATCATGCGGAAGGTGGAACCGTTGCCGATGCCGGCGAAGAAGAACAGCAGGATGAAGGCGCCAAGGAAGCCGAAGAAGTTGCCCTGGCCGCCGTCGCCCGGCAGGAAGGCGATCACCGTGAACACCCCGCCGATCATCAGTGCGTAGTTCCACAGGGTGATCCGCGCGCCGCCGAACTTGTCCGCCAGCCAGCCGCCCAGGGGCCGGCTGAGGGCGCCCACCAGCGGACCGAGGAAGGCGTATTGCAGCGGGTTGATGTCGGGGAACTGGGTCTTGCTGAGCATCGCGAAGCCGGCCGAGAAGCCGATGAACGAGCCGAAGGTGGCCACGTACAGCCAGCACATCAGCCAGTTGTGCTTGCGCTTGAAGATCACCGCCTGGTCGCGGAACGAGGCCTTGGCGTCGGCGATGTCGTTCATCCCGAACCAGGCCGCGACCGATACCACGGCGATGAACGGCACCCAGATCCAGCCGGCGTTCTGCAGCCACAGGCGACCGCCGTCGCCGAGCTGCTGCGGCTCGCCGCCGAAGGCGCCGAACAGGCCGCCGGCCACCGCCAGCGGCACGGCGAACTGCATCACCGAGACGCCGAGGTTGCCGAGCCCGGCATTCAGGCCGAGGGCGGTGCCCTGCTGGCTCTTCGGATAGAAGAAGCTGATGTTGGACATGCTCGAGGCGAAGTTGCCGCCGCCGAAGCCGCAGAGCAGCGCGATCAGGGCGAACACCCAGTACGGGGTGCTCGGGTCCTGCACGGCGAAGCCCAGCCAGATGCACGGGATCAGCATCGAGGCGGTGCTCAGGGCGGTCCAGCGACGGCCGCCGAAGATCGGCACCATGAACGAATAGAACACCCGCAGGGTGGCGCCGGAGATCGACGGCAGCGCCGCGAGCAGGAACAGCTGGTCGTTGCTGAAGGCGAAGCCGGCGCTGTTCAGGCGCACGGTCACCGTGCTCCAGATCATCCACACGGCGAAGGCGAGCAGCAGCGCGGGGATCGAGATCCACAGGTTGCGGCTGGCGATGCGCTTGCCGTTGCGCGCCCAGAACTCGGGGTCCTCGGGGCGCCAGTCGAGCAGCAGCGGTCCCCGTGCGGCTTTCAGTTGGGTATTGGCGATCATGCCCATGACGGCATTACCTCAGGAG
>NZ_SCND01000493.1:0-3644 GCF_005503585.1 Pseudomonas sp. 2VD | reverse complement strand
GATATCTGCCGGGTGCTCGATGCCGCCGGCCCGCTGGATGTGCTGGTCAACAATGCGGGGGTGAGCGACAGCCAGCCCTTGCTGGCCTGCGACGATCAAAGCTGGGACCGCGTGCTCGACACCAACCTCAAGGGCGCCTGGGCGGTGGCCCAGGAAAGTGCCCGGCGCATGGTCGCGGCGGGGAAGGGCGGCAGCCTGATCAATGTCACTTCGATCCTCGCCAGCCGTGTGGCCGGTGCCGTCGGCCCTTACCTGGCGGCCAAGGCCGGCCTGGCCCACCTGACCCGCGCCATGGCGCTGGAGTTGGCGCGCCATGGCATCCGGGTGAATGCCCTGGCGCCCGGCTACGTGATGACCAACCTGAACGAGGCCTTCCTGGCCAGCGAGGCCGGCGACAAGTTGCGCTCGCGTATCCCCAGCCGCCGCTTCAGCGTGCCGGCGGACCTGGACGGCGCCTTGCTGCTGCTCGCCAGCGATGCCGGGCGGGCCATGAGCGGCGCCGAGATCGTGGTCGATGGCGGCCACCTGTGCAGCAGCCTGTAACGCGCCCTGGCGCAATAACAACAAGAACAGGAGGTATGTATGTGCGTGCAAGACCGGAGCAATGTGTCGATGAGGTGGCTGCCATGATGGTTCCTACCCTCGAGCACGAGCTTGCTCCCAACGAAGCCAACCATGTCCCGCTGTCGCCGCTGTCGTTCCTCAAGCGTGCCGCGCAGGTGTACCCGCAGCGCGATGCGGTGGTCTATGGCGCAAGGCGCTACAGCTACCGCCAGTTGCACGAGCGCAGTTGCGCCCTCGCCAGTGCCCTGGAGCGGGTCGGCGTACAAGCGGGCGAGCGGGTGGCGATACTGGCGCCGAATATCCCGGAAATGCTCGAGGCCCACTATGGCGTACCCGGTGCCGGGGCGGTGCTGGTATGCATCAACATCCGCCTGGAGGCACGCAGCATCGCCTTCATCCTGCGCCACTGCGCGGCCAGGGTGCTGATCTGCGACCGTGAGTTCGGTGCCGTGGCCCAGCAGGCGCTGGCCATGCTCGATGCGCCGCCCTTGCTGGTGGGCATCGACGATGATCAGGCCGAGCGCGCCGACCTCGCCCACGACCTGGACTATGAGGCGTTTCTGGCCCAGGGCGACCCCGGGCGGCCGCTGAGTGCGCCGCAGAACGAATGGCAGTCGATCGCCATCAACTACACCTCCGGCACCACGGGGGATCCCAAGGGCGTGGTCCTGCATCACCGCGGCGCCTACCTCAACGCCTGCGCCGGCGCGCTGATCTTCCAGTTGGGGCCGCGCAGCGTCTACCTGTGGACCTTGCCGATGTTCCACTGCAACGGCTGGAGCCATACCTGGGCGGTGACGTTGTCCGGTGGCACCCATGTGTGCCTGCGCAAGGTCCAGCCTGATGCGATCAACGCTGCGATTGCCGAGCATGCCGTGACCCACCTGAGCGCCGCGCCGGTGGTGATGTCGATGCTGATCCATGCCGAGCATGCCAGCGTCCCTGCCGTGTCGGTATCGGTGATCACCGGCGGCGCCGCGCCGCCCAGCGCGGTCATCGCCGCCATGGAAGCACGCGGCTTCAGCATCACCCACGCCTACGGCATGACCGAAAGCTACGGCCCCAGCACCCTGTGCCTGTGGCAGCCGGGGGTCGACGAATTGCCGCTGGAGGCCCGGGCCCAGTTCATGAGCCGCCAGGGCGTCGCCCACCCGATGCTCGAGGAGGCCACGGTGCTGGATACCGACACCGGCCGTCCGGTCCCGGCCGACGGCCGCACCCTTGGCGAACTGGTAGTGCGGGGCAACACCGTGATGAAAGGCTACCTGCACAACCCCGAGGCCACCCGCGCCGCGTTGGCCGACGGCTGGCTGCACACCGGCGACCTGGCCGTGCTGCACCCGGACGGCTACGTGGAAATCAAGGACCGGGCCAAGGACATCATCATTTCCGGCGGCGAGAACATCAGCTCGCTGGAGATCGAGGAAGTGCTCTACCAGCACCCCGAGGTGGTCGAGGCCGCGGTGGTGGCGCGCCCGGATTCGCGCTGGGGCGAGACACCCCACGCGTTCGTCGCCTTGCGGGCGGATGCCTTACCCAGAACCACGGGTGACGATCTGGTCCGCTGGTGCCGCGAGCGCCTGGCGCACTTCAAGGCGCCGCGGCATGTGACGCTTACCGAACTGCCCAAGACCGCCACCGGCAAGATCCAGAAGTTCGTCCTGCGCGAGTGGGCCCGGCAGGAGGAGGAGGCCGGCGACGCCGGCGGCTGATGGCGCTGCCGCACCCGCACATTCCATAACAATAACTAGGTTGCCCGAGGTGTCCCATGTCCAGCCTGCTATACGCGCGTATCCGCGCCAGTGCCCGGTTCCAGCAACTGGTGGCGCGCCGAAACCGTTTCACCCTGAGCCTGCTCCTGCTGATCCTGGCTACGTTCCACGGCTACATCGCGCTGGTATCGTTCTGCCCCGAGCTGATTGCCAGGCGTCTGGCGCAGGGCTCGAACATGACCTTCGGCGTCGCGGCCGGCGTGTTCCTGTTCGTGTTCTTCTGTGCCTTGTCGGCGCTCTATGTGTACCGCGCCAACGGCGAATTCGATCGCCTGACCCAGGCTCTGGTCGCTGGGCTGGAAGAGGAGCAGGGCGCATGAAGAAGCTCCTTCCCCTGGCGTTGTCGCTGCACTCCGGCCTGCTGTCGGCCTCGCCCGCGTTGGACGCTGGCCAGCGCCAGCCGCTCAACCTGCATGCCATCGGCATGTTCATGGTGTTCGTGCTGTTCACCCTGTGCATCACCTGGTGGGCGGCGCGACGGACCCATTCGACGGCGGATTTCTATAGCGCCGGTGGCGGTATCCGGGGCTGGCAGAACGGCCTGGCGCTGGCCGGCGACTACATGTCCGCCTCCACGCTGCTGGGAATCACCGCGCTCATCTACAGCTCCGGGATGGATGGCTACATCTATCTCATCGCCTTCTTCGCGGGCTGGCCGGTACTGCTGCTATTGATGACCGAGCGGCTGCGCAACCTGGGCCGCTTCACCTTCGCCGACATCACCTCGTACCGTCTCGACCAGGGCAACGTGCGCACCATGGCCGCCATCGGCTCGCTGACCGTGGTGTGTTTCTACCTGGTGGCGCAGATGGTCGGGGCCGGGCAGTTGATCAGGCTGCTGTTCGGCCTGGACTACCAGATCGCCCTGGTGATCGTCGGTGCGCTGATGATGCTGTATGTGACTTTCGGCGGTATGGTGGCAACCACCTGGGTGCAGATCGTCAAGGCATTCCTGCTGCTGGTCGGCGGCTCGCTGGTGCTGTTCCTGGCGATGCGCGAATTCGACTTCAGCTATGACAGGCTGGTCAGCCAGGCGATGGATAGCCATGCCCTGGGCGAACGCCTGCTGGCCCCTGGTGGCTTGCTGGCCGACCCGTTGACCGCGCTATCGCTGAGCCTGGGGCTGGTGTTCGGCACCGCCGGGCTGCCGCACATCCTGATGCGTTTCTTCACCGTCGGCGATGCCCGGGAGGCGCGCAAGTCGGTGCTCTACGCCACCGGGTTCATCGGCTACTTCTTCAATGTCATTTTCCTGCTGGGCCTGGCGTCGATCGTGATCGTCAGCCAGCAGCCCCGGTTCTTCGAGGG
>NZ_SCND01000492.1:0-3663 GCF_005503585.1 Pseudomonas sp. 2VD | reverse complement strand
GCTGCGCGCCCAGTCCTCGATCAACGCGCACTTGCGGCGCAGCTCCTGGCGCGCGCCGAGCTCCAGTTCTGGGGCATGGCAGACCCAGAGGTCGAGATCGCTCTGTTCCTCCTGGGCCAGGCTCCCCAGGCTGCCCATCAGGAACAGGCCGTGGATCGGCTGTTGTGCGGGTTCCTGCCTGCGTGGCTTGTAGACAAACGAACGGGCCAGGCGCTGGGCTTCGGCGAGTACTTCGTCGTCCGCCTCGAAACCGCTCAGGCCCGCCGGCGTGCTGGCCGACAGGTAGCCCGGCAGCAGCGGATGGTTGATGTGGAACAGCAGCGGTAGCAGGCGCAGGACCCGCTCCTGGCGGCTGGACAACGCCTGTCGGGCGCGTTGCAGGCGACCGGCGTTGACCGCCAGGAAGCGTTGGCGCAACTGGCCGAGGACCTTGCGGTCGATGCCATCGTCGAGATCGAGGCTGAGTGCGGGGTGTCGGTTCATGGGCGTCCGGGCACAGGCAAGGCCAGGCGCCGTGCCTGGCTCCGGTCATGCCATTGTATCGCCCGGAAGCGCGGCGGCTTGAGCGCCGCACCGCGAACCGGGGCAACCGTCGCGGCCTGTCGGGAGCAGGTCGCGATGGTCGCTTCCGTCAACCCTTGAGGATGGTCAGCAGGCCCTGTGCCTGCTCCGCGGCGTCCAGCCCGAGACTGGTCAGGTAGCCGCCGTCGGGCTGGTCGATCAGCCCCTTGTCGTGCAGGCGTCGGGCGGCGGCGACGGCCTTGCCGTCGGCGGTGTGATGGACCTTGAGTCCTTCCTGGGTGTTGTTCAGGTTGAAGAGCGCCAGCAGTTCCAGTTCGTCGATCAGCTCGGGAGTGAAGGCCATGTCGGCTCCTTACGGTGTTGAGCACCGGTGAGTGTAGTTGGACTAGGGCGTAGCGTCGGCGGCCTGGCTCCAGCCGTCGAGGATCTTCTGGTACTCGCCGCTGGCGAGGATGCGCTGCATGCCGAGGTCGAAGCGTTCGAGCAGATGCTCGGCCTGCGGGTGGCGGCGCGAGAACGACAGGTACAGCTCCGGGCGGTGGACCGTGGCCACCGGCTGGAACTGGCCTTCCAGTTCGGGATGTTCGCTGAACAACTGGCGAGCCGTATTGCGGTAGGCCAGGGCGTAGTCGACGCGGCCTCGCTGGAGCATGAGGAAACCGTAGTAGTCCTTGCGCACCGGGATGCGCACCAGGTCGTGGCGGCGATCGAAGCCGTCGCCGTATTCATAGCCGAGGGTCACCGCGACTTTCCGTCCGCTCAGCGCCTGCTCCGCATTCACCGGCCGCGCTTCGTCGCGTCGCGCCCAGAGCTGGATCTCCGCGCGAAACAACGGATGCCGGGGCAGACGGTAGTCGGCGAGGATGTGCGGGTTCGGCGAGGTGTTGAAGCAGCCGGCGATCAAGCCTTTCAGGGCCAGCTTCATGCAGCGGGAGTAGGGGTAGGGATTGAGCTGGACCGGCGTGTCCGCAGCCCTGAAGGCGGCCCGCACGATGTCTGCGCTCATGCCCTGGATGCGGCCGTCCTTGTAGGCGGTATAGGGATACCAGTCGTCTTCGGCGCCGAGCACCAGGGGTTCTGTCGGGACGGCCGCTGTCGGGCCGGAAAGGGCCAGCAGCAGGCAGATGGGCAGGAAGTGGAACCAGGATCGCATCCGGTATCGCTCCGCGAAAGCAGGTGGCACGGAGAGTGGGCGCCACCTTTCTACCAGAGCGGCAGGCGTTTGGCGAAACAAAACCGTATGGATACGAGGGGCATTCGCCGGCACCAGTCGGCCCGGCTCCGCTCATTCGTCGTCCGGCAACGTCGGCAGGGCACGCAGCGCATGCTCGTAGCCGGCGCTGTCGAAAGCGCGGTCGGCGGCGAGCATGGCGTTGATCTCGTGGGCCAGCACGTAGGCCATCATGCCCAGTGCCTCGTCGCGCTCGTAGCCGACCAGGGTCAGCTTGTTGAACACGGCGCGCGCCGCCGGCGGATTCTCGCTTTCGATCTGGTTCTCGATGGCCTGGATCAGTTTTTCCTCGGCGAAGCCGTCTTCCTGGTTGTCGTCCTGTTCGCTCATCGGGCGTTCCTCGTTCTGGCGCAAAGTACCGCTTGTGCGGCGGCGGGAAGTTGTCCACCCTGCTTGGCCAACGGATGGCCGCGAAGGTAGCGATACCCGACATGATCACCTATTACATCCTTTCCGGCGACCGCCTGGAGCGACGCCAGCACGACGATGCCCAGCGGGGGTTGCCGCCGGGCACCCTGTGGATCGACCTGCATCACCCGACCCCCGAAGAGGAGCGCCTGCTCGAATCCCACCTGCAGGTGAACATCCCGACCCGCGAGGAGATGGCCGAGATCGAGGATTCGTCGCGCTTCTACGAGGACGGCAACGTCCTCTACATGACCACTTCGGTGGTCGGCGGGATCACCGAGCACCGGCCGAGCACAGAGGAAGTGACCTTCGTACTCAGCGAGAAATGGCTGATTACCGTGCGCTACGCCGACCTGCGTTCGTTCCGCGAGTTCGAGAACCGTTGCATCCGCCAGCTCGACGCCAACCGCAGCAGCACCCAGTTGTTCGCCCTGATGATGGACAGCCTGGTGGACCGCATCGCCGACGTGTTGGAGGCCGTACAGGGGCAACTGAGCAGCATGTCGCGGGAGATCTTCGCCGAGTCCACCGCCCAGACCCGCAAGCCGAAGACCGACCTGCAGCAGATCATCAAGCACCTCGGGCGCAGCAGCTCGCTGCTGTCCAAGCTCAACGACAGCCTGCTCAGCATCAATCGGATGAACAGCTATTTCCGCCAGGGTTGCAACGGCTGGCTTTCCGAGCCGGCCAAGGTGCTGGCGAAGACCGTGGAGCGCGACGTGCGCTCGCTGGACGAGTACCTGGCGAAGATGTCCACCGAGATCAACTTCCTCCTCGACGCGACCCTTGGCCTGATCAACATCGAGCAGAACAGCATCATCAAGGTGTTCTCCATCGCTGCCGTACTGTTCCTGCCGCCGACCCTGGTGGGCACGGTCTACGGCATGAACTTCAAGGACATGCCCGAGCTGGACTGGTCCATCGGCTATCCGATGGCGCTGGGGATGATGGTGGTATCGGCGATCCTTCCGTACCTCTGGTTCAAGTTCAAGAACTGGCTCTGAGGCACTCGGCAGGTGTGCAACTTTTTGCTGGATAACTTCGGGAAAAGCTGTGGATACAACGCCGGGGCCAAGGTCTGGCGGGGTCTTCGATGAAGTGAGCAAGTTCTTGCATAGCACTGTGCAACAACTTGCTCACTTTTTCGGGATAAACCCGGGGAAAAACGTTCGTGCGGGCCGGGAAAGTCTTCAACAAATTGATTTAAAAGGTAAATATTTTATTGGCACGAAGCTTGTTGGGTAGCTGCCGCACCAGGACATGTCGTCCCGGCTACCACTGACAAGGAATGCATCCATGGCAACACCCGCCTATATGTCCATCACCGGCACCAAGCAGGGCCTGATCACCGCCGGCGCCTTCACCGAGGATTCGGTCGGCAACACCTACCAGGAAGGCCACGAGGACCAGGTGATGGTCCAGGGCTTCAACCACGAAGTGATCATCCCGCGCGACCCGCAGTCCGGCCAGCCGACCGGCCAGCGCGTGCACAAGCCGGTGGT
>NZ_SCND01000491.1:0-3665 GCF_005503585.1 Pseudomonas sp. 2VD | reverse complement strand
TTGTTTGTCAACGCGCAGTAGATGTAGCGCTCCACCGAAGGCTGCGTCGGTAGCGTGAGGTGTGTGTAAGCGTCAGCACCGCCAGCGCCCCCCTCGTCGGCGCCCACTCGGCGGACGTGGCGATAGTCGGCGGCGGTTTCGTCGGGCTCTGGACCGCCATCACCCTCAAGCAACTGGAACCGGACGCACGGGTCCTGCTACTGGAGCAGGACGTCTGCGGCGGCGGCGCTTCCGGCAGGAACGGTGGTTTCGTGATGTCCTGGTGGCCGAAGATCGGCACCTTGCTGGGCTTCTGCAACGAGGCGCAGGCGCGCTTCCTTGGCGAAAGCGCGGAGCGGGCGATCCAGGAACTCGGGGAGTTCTGCGCGCGGCATGACATCGATGCGCACTTCCAGCAGAAGGGCTGGCTGTGGACCGCCACCACGGCGCGCCACCTCGACGCCTGGAACGATACCCTCGCCGCCTGCGAACGGCTCGGCGTCAGTCCCTTCGAACGCCTCGACGCCAGCGAAGTGGCACGCCGGACCGGTTCGCCGGTGCATCTCGCCGGGGTCTTCGAGCGCAGCAATGCCACCGTGCAACCAGCCTTGCTGGTGCAAGGCATGCGCCGCGTGGCGCTGGCCCTCGGCGTGGAAATCCACGAGCGCTGTGGCGTCAGCCAGATCGTTCCCGGCCAGCCGGCACAGCTGCTGAGCGCCGGGGCCCGGGTCCAGGCCAAGGCGGTGGTTCTCGCGACCAACGCCTGGTCGGCCGCCCTGCCCAGGCTCTCCAGGCTGATCGTGCCGGTGAACAGTTCCATCGCGGTTACCGAGGCGATACCGCAACGGCTGGAGCGAATCGGCTGGACCGGCGGGGAAGCCATCACCGATTCCCAACTGATGGTGGACTACTACCGCACCACCCGCGACGGGCGCATCGCCTTCGGCAAGGGCACCGGCGCCATCAGCTACGGCTCGCGCATCGGCCGGGTATTCGACGTCGACCGGGAGAGCCTGGCCCTGACCGAGGCCGACTTCCGCCGCACCTATCCCTCGCTAGGCGACATCCCGCTGGTCGACGGCTGGTCCGGCCCCATCGACCGTACCTACGACAGCCTGCCGGTCTTCGGCCACCTGCACGAGAACATCCACTACGGCATCGGCTGGAGCGGCAACGGCGTGGGACCGAGCCGCCTGGGCGGGCGGATCCTCGCCAGCCTCGCCCTCGGCCGCGACGACCCGTGGAGCCGTTGTCCGCTGGTAGAACGCCGCTGCCGGAGCTTCCCCCCCGAGCCGCTGCGCTACCTGGGTGGCTCCCTGGTGCGCAACGCCGTCCTGCGCAAGGAACGCGCGGAACTCGCCGGTACCGCGCCCTCGGCCACCGACCGCTTTCTCGCGCGCTTCGCCCCCGCCGGCCTTGAAGACAAATCCTGAGGAGCCCATGGCATGAACCCTTCGCTCATCCGTCTCGACGACGAAAGTCCTTTCACCTCGCCCACGCCCGTCGGCCAGCCCCTGGGCGAACCGGTAGCCCTGACCCGTACCGCGGCCCACCGCCCGCTCGCCGACGGCAACGGCGTGACCGGCATCTGGGAATGCACCCCGGGGCGCTTCCGCCGACAGGTCGAGCAGGCCGAGTACAGCTACATCGTCAGCGGTGAAGGTCGCTTCACCCCGGACGAGGGCCAGGCCGTGGAGTTTCGCGCCGGCGACGCACTCTATTTCGCCGCTGCCACCCAGGGCACCTGGGACATCCGCCGGACCGTGCGCAAGACCTACCTGATCTTCGACTGACCCCGAAGAACCGAACTCCACCGCCCTGACAGAGGAAACAAGAAATGGGTATGCGAGAAGCGAACGACAACGCATCGGGCCTCAAGGCCCATCCCCTGGGCTCGCTCGAGACGATCGCGATCATCATCGGCACCAACATCGGCGCCGGCGTGCTGAGCATGGCCTACGCCGCCCGCAAGGTCGGCTACGTGCCGTTGCTGGTATGCCTGGCCCTGACCTGCCTCTTCTGCATCGTCACCATGCTCTACGTGACCGAAGCCTGCCTGAGAACCCGCGGCAACAACCAGCTCAGCGGCCTCTCCCGGCGTTACCTGGGCCCGCTCGGCGGCTGGCTGATCTTCATCGCGGTGGCGGCCAACAGCTACGGGGCCCTGGTCGCCTACATGACCGGCAGCGGCAACATCATGCTCGAGTTCTTCGGCCAGTACGGCCTCACGCGCGAGGTCGGCAGCCTGATCTTCTTCGTCCCCTCGGCGCTGGTGCTCTACCTGGGCCTGAAGGCGCTCGGCGTGGGCGAGAAGCTGATCAGCGCCGGCATGGTGGCCATCGTCTGCATCCTCATCGGCGCTACCCTGATGCACGACGACGCCCGTCTCGCCCACCTTTGGCAGAGCCAGTGGCAATACGTGGTTCCAGTGTTCAACCTGGCGGTCTTCGTGTTCGGCGCGCAGTTCCTGGTTCCGGAGCTGGTGCGCGGCAACCTGGCAACCCCCGGGCGCGTGCCGCGCCTGATCGTGGTCGGCATGCTGCTGACCTTCCTGCTGGTGGCGGCCATTCCTGCCTCGGTCATCGCCCTGGTCGGCCCCGACAACCTCAGCGAGGTGGCGACCTTGAGCTGGGGACGCTCCCTCGGCCAATGGGCCTACTACGTGGCGAACACCTTCGCCTTGCTGGCGATGCTGACCTCCTACTGGGGACTCGGCGGGTGCCTGTTCACCAATATCTTCGACCACTTCCGCCTGGGCAGCGAAACCAACCGGCGCAAACGCCTGGCGGTGCTCGCCGCGGTCTCGGTCCCGCCGTTCCTGCTGGCCTATGCGGGGCTCGGCGGCTTCGTGAACGCGCTGTACTTCGCCGGTACCTTCGGCGGCGTACTGATGGGCATCATCCCCATCCTCCTGCTCAACGCGGCGCGGCGCCACGGCGACCAACTGCCGGCATTCAGCTGCGGCTGGTATGCCCATCCGCTGATACAGGGGCTGATCGTCCTGGTGTTCGCCTCCAGCGGGGTCTATGCGATCGCCTCGGCACTGGGGATGCTGCCCGCCAGTTGGTGACAGGGCGCGCTGCCTGCGCCCGGGGCGATTACACTGAAAGCCCATGCCTGGAGTTTCCTGGACATGCCGCAGAGCATCCGCCACCTGATCGCCCTCCCCGAACTCCGTTCACGCCTGCTGAGCGGAGCCGGCGGCCTCGACCGCCCGGTTCGCTGGGCGCATGTCTGCGAACTCGACGACCCCACCGAATGGCTCGGCGAGGGTGACCTGCTGATGACCACCGGGCTGGGCATACCGAGCGAGGCCGAGCGGCAACGGCGTTACGTCCGAAGACTGGCCGAGGCCGGCCTGGCAGGCATGATGATCGGCGAGAACATGGAAGCCCCGAGCGACCTCGATGCCCTGCGCGAGACGGCCGAGGCCCTGGGCTTCCCGTTGATTCTCACCCACTACGGCGTCCCTTTCGCCGCCGTGACCCGGGCCATCGTCGATGCGGGGCAGAAAGACGAATACGAGCGCCGCAACGCCCTGGCCCGGATATACGAAAGCGCCCGATTGAGCATGCAGGGACTGGGCCTGCCGGCGCTGCTGCAACGCCTCGGCAAGGACGTGCGGAGCAGCCTCTACCTCATCGTTCCCGACACCCTGGCGGCCTGGCAGCCAGGCCTGCCAGGGC
>NZ_SCND01000490.1:0-3666 GCF_005503585.1 Pseudomonas sp. 2VD | reverse complement strand
GTCGACCAGGGCTCGATCCTGCTGGTGGTCTACACCGCCTTCAGCGCCGCGGTGATCCAGGGCCTGTGGCACGAAGTACCCTGGCTGGCGCTGCTCGGCCTGACCGTCGCCTGCTGCGTGATCCTCGCCCTGGCCCTGGTGCTGACCACGGTGCTGGCGCGACGCCTGGGCTTCAGCAAGGAAGACGAGATCACCATCGTCTTCTGCGGTTCGAAGAAGAGCCTGGCCACCGGCGTGCCCATGGCCAAGGTGCTGTTCGCCACCAGTGTGGTGGGACCGATGGTGTTGCCGCTGATGCTGTTCCACCAGATCCAGCTGATGGTCTGCGCGGTGCTCGCGCAACGCTACGCCAGGCGCCGCGATGACGCAGCGGCGGCGCTGGCCGAGGCCCCCTCGCGCTGAGCACGAAAATGAAAGAAGCCGGCCCAGGGGCCGGCTTCTTCGTTCAGACGCGGCTCAGCGCGTCGGCGTGCGCAGGGTGACGAACTCTTCCGCCGCGGTCGGGTGGATGCCGATGGTCTCGTCGAACGCCTGCTTGGTCGCCCCGGCCTTCATCGCCACCGCGATACCCTGGAGGATCTCGCCGGCCTCGGCGCCGACCATGTGGCAGCCCAGCACCCTGTCGTCGTGGGCATCCACGACCAGCTTCATCAGGGTCTTTTCCTGGTCGTCGGTAAGGGTCAGCTTCATCGGCCGGAAGCGGCTCTCGAAGATCTTCACCTTGTGCCCGGCGCTCAGCGCCTCCTCCTCGGTCAGGCCGACGGTGCCGATGTTGGGCAGGCTGAACACCGCGGTGGGAATCAACTTGTAGTCCACCGGACGGTACTCCTCCGGCTTGAACAGCCGCCGCGCCACCGCCATGCCCTCGGCCAGCGCCACGGGGGTCAACTGGACGCGACCGATCACGTCGCCCAGGGCGAGGATCGACGGCTCGCTGGTCTGGTAATGCTCGTCGACCGCGATGAAGCCCTTGTCGGTCAGCTTCACTCCGGTGTTTTCCAGGCCAAGGTCATCCAGCATCGGCCGCCGCCCGGTGGCATAGAACACGCAGTCCGCCTCCAGCACCCGGCCGTCCTTGAGGGTCGCGGCCAGGCTGCCATCGACCTGTTTGTCGATGCGGGCGATGTCGCTGTTGAACTGCAGGTCCAGGCCCTTCTTGCCCAATTCGTCGCGCAGGTGTTCGCGGACGCTGCGGTCGAAGCCGCGCAGGAACAGGTCGCGACGGTAGAGCAAGGTGGTCTCGGCGCCGAGCCCGTTGAAGATCGAGGCGAACTCGACGGCGATGTAGCCGCCGCCGACCACCAGCACACGGCGCGGCAGGCGCTCGAGGAAGAACGCCTCGTTGGAGGTGATCGCGTGTTCCTTGCCGGGAATGTCCGGCACCTGCGGCCAGCCACCGGTGGCGATGAGAATGTGCTTGGCGCTGAAACGCTGGCCGTCCACCTCGACGTTGTGCGCATCGAGCAGACGGGCGTGACCTTCGAGCAAAGTCACCCCGCTGTTCACCAGCAGGTTGCGGTAGATCCCGTTGAGCCGCTGGATCTCGCGGTTCTTGTTGCCGATCAGGGTCGCCCAGTCGAACTGCGCCTCGCCGGCGCTCCAGCCATAGGCCCGGGCCTGCTCGAAGTCCTCGCTGAAATGCGCGCCATAGACCAGCAGCTTCTTCGGCACGCAGCCGACGTTGACGCAGGTGCCACCCAGGTAGCGACTCTCCGCCACCGCGACACGGGCACCGAAGCCGGCGGCGAAGCGGGCGGCGCGTACGCCCCCTGAGCCGGCGCCGATGACGAACAGATCGAAATCGAAAGACATGTTACTACTCCTGGATCAGATGCGTTCCAGCATAACCCATTCGCCAGCGTCGGCTCCCGCCGGATCGACGCAGAAACCTGTCGAAACGGCTCAGCGCAGGGCCTGGCAGGCGATGGGCTATGCTTGTCCGTGGAGGTAAGCGCGATGTCCCCCACCCTCACCCACCTGGCGCTGCACGTCCCCGACCTCGACGCCTGCATCGCCTTCTACGAAACCTTCTGCGGCATGCGGGTGATCCACCGGCGCCCCGGCAAAGGCTCGCAGATCGTCTGGATGGCCGAACCCGGCCAGGAACAACGCTTCATCTTCGTCATCATGCCCGGCGGCCAGCCGCGCAACCTGGCCAGCGACGATTACAGTCATTTCGGCTTCGCCCTCTCCAGCCGCGCCGCGGTAGACGATCTGGCGCGCCGCGCCGAGGCCGCCGGCTGCCTGGTCTGGGCGCCGCGCGACGAGCCCTATCCGGTCGGCTACTACTGCGGCCTGCGCGACCCGGCGGGCAACTACGTGGAGTTCAGCTACGGCCAGCCGCTGGGCCCGGGTTCCGAGGCGCTGCCGATTCCCTGACCGGGCACGGAGGCGCCGCGTGGCCCAGGCCAGGCTGGCGGGGTTATTCGCCCGACGCCAACAACGCCACGCCCGCCGACAGCTCGGGTAGAGCGGATAACCCCCCATGGCCGTTCGCCCCATACGAAAAACGCCGCGCCCCCATCGGGGACGCGGCGTTCTTCATCGGGAACGGCGAGGCTCAGTGAGCCTTGCCGGTCTTGTAGAGGTTTTCGTAGCAGAAGTTGGTCGCCTCGATGTAACCCTCGGCGCTGCCGCAGTCGAAACGCTTGCCCTTGAACTTGTAGGCCAGCACGCAGCCGTCCTGGGCCTGCTTCATCAGGGCATCGGTGATCTGGATCTCGCCGCCCTTGCCCGGTTCGGTCTGCTCGATCAGGTCGAAGATGTCCGGGGTCAGGATGTAACGGCCGATGATCGCCAGGTTCGACGGCGCCTCTTCCGGCTTCGGCTTCTCGACCATGGTGTTCACCCGGAAGATATCGTCGCGGATCATCTCGCCGGCGATCACGCCGTACTTGTTGGTCTCTTCCGGCGGCACTTCCTGGATCGCCACGATGGAGCAGCGGAACTGGTTGTACAGCTTGACCATCTGCTTCAGCACGCTGTCGCCTTCGAGGTTCAGGCACAGGTCGTCGGCCAGGACCACGGCGAACGGCTCGTCGCCGATCAGCGGACGACCGGTGAGGATGGCGTGGCCGAGGCCCTTCATCTCCACCTGGCGGGTGTAGGCGAAGGTGCACTCGTCGATCAGCCGACGGATGCCGACCAGGTACTTTTCCTTGTCGGTGTTGCGGATCTGGTGTTCCAGCTCGTAGCTGATGTCGAAGTGGTCTTCCAGCGAACGCTTGCCGCGGCCGGTGACGATGCCGATCTCGGAAAGGCCGGCTTCCAGCGCCTCCTCCACCGCGTACTGGATCAGCGGCTTGTTCACCACCGGCAGCATTTCCTTGGGCATGGCCTTGGTGGCCGGGAGGAAACGAGTGCCGTAACCGGCGGCCGGGAAAAGACATTTCTTGATCATGAGAATCCTTCGACATGGACGAAGTATGCGGATGGCGCGCAGTCTAATCAGGCTGCGCTCGCCTTACAATGCCCGGCCCTTGAACGTCCTATGCCCTGGTAGATGAAGCCCAGTTCCGCCATCCGCGCCGGTGCGTAGAGATTCCGACCGTCGACCAACAGGGGAGTTCGCATGGATCCACGGATTTTCTGGAAGTCCGGCTGGCGGAACTGTTTCCACTCGGTCACCAGCACCAGGGCATCGGCGCCCTCGACGGCGGCGTAGGG
>NZ_SCND01000048.1:0-25541 GCF_005503585.1 Pseudomonas sp. 2VD | reverse complement strand
CGCGCCTGCCGGCGCGCCTGCAGCGCTTCGCCGCCGGACGCGCGCTGCTGCTCGCGGTGGTCGCCATGCTGCTCTGGAGCGTGGCGCTGCTGGCGGTCGGCGGGGGGCTGGCGCTGCTGATGATCCTCGGCCTGGCGCCCGCTGGCATCGGCTATACGCTGCTGGTGGCGCTGCTCGGCGTCGGCCTGTTGGCGCTGCTCTGGCCGATCGGCCGGCTGGCCACGCGCTGGTGCTACGCCGACCAGCTCGCCGCCTGAGCAGGCGTCAGGGCGCTGCGGCGGCCAGCCGCTGCAACGCCGCCTGGCGCTCTGCCAGGGGGAGCTGGCCAAGGGCACGGACCCGCGCATAGAACGCCGGCCAGTTGCCGCCGACCTGGCGGAACAGCACGGCGAACGCCGCCACCCATTGGTCGTAGAGGCCGAAGGGAAGCAGCTTGGCATTGTTGAACGGCGCGTCGATCCAGGCCTTGAACGGCGACTCGCCGCCCCATTCGCGCTGGCTCAGCGCCGCGTACTCACGGCGCAGGCGCTGGAATTCGGCAGCCTTGCCGGCACGCTTGGCGGCATCGTCCAACGGCCCGGCATAGAGTGCTTCGAGGCGCGCACGACTGGCCAGGACCAGCGCGGTGAACTGCTCGCGGCGCTTCTCCTCGCGGCCGTCCGCCGGCGGCAGTCCACGATACTCGCGCCACTGGCGGGTACCTTCCTGTTCGACGAAGGTGGCGAAGGATTCGTTGAAGGCGGTGTCGTCGCGCAGGTAGAACTTCTGGTGCGCCAGTTCGTGGAAGATCAAGGTCGCCAGCCGTTCGTCGTCCCAGCGCAGCATGCTGCTGAGGATCGGATCGTCGAACCAGCCGAGGGTCGAGTAGGCCTGCACCCCGCCGACGTAGACGTCGTCGCCGAGCGCCCGCTGGCGCGCCGCCTCGGCGCGCGCGGCGGCCTCGCTGTAGTAGCCGCGGTAGGCCACGCAGCCGGCGATGGGGAAGCAATGGGTGACCGGCTGCAGCGACAGCTCCGGGGTGGCGAACACGTTCCATACCACGTAGGGCCGGCCGATATCGGCGTACAGGCGATAGCTGCGGTTGTCCGGCAGGCCGAGGCGTTCGCTGGCGAATTGCCGGGCCTTTTCCGCTTTCGCCAGGCGTTCGCGCAAGCGCGCGTCGCGCTGCGGGTCGGCGATCACCGCGGCGGCCGGCTCGCGGGCGCGCAGCAGGGCGAACTGGCCGCTGGCCAGTTGCCCGTAGTAGGAGACGGTCGAGCAACCGCTCAGCGCCAACAGCGCCAGGCAGGGAACCCAACGGGGCAGTCGAAGGTCAGCAAGCGGATGGCGAAGGCGGCGTGGCATGGGCGGAACATAGCACAGCACGCGGACCGCCCGCCGCCCTACCAGCACCGGTCCGCGATCCGGCGAGGCGGAGGAACGCAAGGCGTTTTTCCAAGGCGCGACGGATGGCGGCCGGGTTAAAGGAGCTTCGGAGTCTTCTATGCGTACGCTGCTGCTTGCCGGTGGCCTGCTCGTCCTGAGCGGCTGCTCACTGCTGATGCCCACCCCCGACCCGAACCGCGCCTGGGTCGACCTCGATACCCAGCCCGACGCCGATCTCGCCGCCGTGGAAGTCGACGACAAGAGCTGGGACCGCACGCGCTACTTCGAGGTCGATCCCGGCACCCGCGAACTCACGGTGCGCTACCAGTTCACCGTCGACCCGACCAACATCGGCCCCGTGGACAGCCCGCTCTGGCGCGATTGCCAGCTCAACCTCAAGTTCAAGGACTTCAGCGCCGGCCAGCGCTACCGCCTGGAGGCCGGGCACATCGGCTTCCGTCCCTGGGCGAAGCTCTACGACCAGGACAACAGGGAATTGGCGCGCGGCCGCGAGGGGCGCTGCGCGAAGGTCTGAACGGCGCAAGGCGAGGGCGCTATGCTAGGAGCTGAACGCCCTCCGGAGCCCGCCCCATGCGTCCACTCACCCGTCTCGTCCCGCTCGCGCTGCTGCTCCTCGCCGGCTGCGCCGGACCGCTGCCGCAGCCGGACCCGCAGATGGCCTGGGTCGAGCTGCGCAGCGCGCCGGCCAACACCCTGCTGGCCGAGCGCCTGGACGGCGAGCGGTTGAGCGACGGACGCTACTTCCAGGTCACTCCGGGACGCCATGTGCTGGAGGTGCGCTTCCAGTACGAACTCTATGGCGGTTCCGGCGGCGGGGGGGGCGGCTTCGGCGAGCCGGTGCAGATCAACTGCTACCAGCAGGTGGTCTATGACGGCTTCGAGGCGGGCCGGCGCTATCGCCTGGAGGTGCGCCCGCAATTGCGCAGGGCGCTGGCGCTACTGAGCGACGAGCGTGGCGAGGTGGTCGCCCGTTCGAACTTCCAGACCAGCCGCTGCCCGCCGTACTGAAACGCAGCGGCTCAGTCGTCGTTCTTCTGGTAGATGATCTTCTTGGTGCCGTTCTCGCAACTGCCGACCACCATGTTCGGGTCGCTGACTTCGTCGTTGCGCACGATCTCCAGGGTGTAGGAGGTCACCCCGGCCGACTGGATCTTGGTCTCGATCTCCGCCTTGAGTTCCTCGCACGGCTTCGGCGCGGCCAGCGCCGTGGCGCTGAACAGCAAGGTGGCAATCCCCAGCCCGATGGTTTTCATGACCCGTCACTCCTCGTCGATGCCTGGCAGCCGAGTGCTGCGCAGCGCATCCTGCCGCATTCGACTGCGGCAGGCCAGGGCCAGTTCGCCGGGCTGGGGAAGCGTTCCGCTCAGCCGTCGAGGCTGGCGTCCAGGCTGATCTTCGCGTTGAGCACCTTGGATACCGGGCAACCGGCCTTGGCCTTGTTGGCGATCTGCTCGAAGGTCTGCGCGTCCGCCCCCGGCACGCGCGCCCTGAGCACCAGGTGCACGGCAGTGATGGCGAAACCGTCGGACTGCTTGTCGAGGGTGACCTCGGCGCGGGTCTCGATACGTTCGGCGGTCAGGCCGACCTCACCGAGCATCATCGACAGGGCCATGCTGAAGCAGCCGGCGTGGGCCGCGCCGATCAGCTCTTCCGGGTTGGTTCCCGGTGCGCCCTCGAAGCGGGTATTGAAGCCATAGGGGTTGTCCTTGAGCGCGCCGCTTTCGGTGGAAAGGGTGCCCTTGCCGTCTTTCAGGCCGCCTTGCCAGACCGCCGATGCCGTCTTCTTCATGTCGACTCCTCCGGAGCTGTGGATGGACATCCGCTCGCGTCGGCGAGCGGGCATGTCTACATGGGAGGACGACGCAGCCGGACAAGTTCAGTCCGCCTGCGCGGCGGCGGGATTCAGGCGCAACCGTCGATGCGGCAGAGCGGCGCCGCGGCCCCGCCCACGGCATCGCTGCCGCCGGCAAGGCACAGCTGCGTTTCGAGGAGAGCCCGCCAGTCGTCCGGCTGGCCGAGGTAGCGCCCGGTGTCGAGCACCTGCAGGCGGCCGTCGCGCTCCAGGGCGAAGGTCGGGAAGCCAGCGGCGCCGAGACGGTTCATCAGCCGCCGACTGTCGGCGAAGTGCGCGCGCAGCGGCTCGCCGGAGCAGGCGTCGAACGCCTCGGCGAAGCCCTCGCCAAGCCCCAGTTCGGCACCCAGCTCGAGCAGCACCGGACGCTCGGCGATACGCCGGCCCTCGACGTAGTGGGCACGCTGGATCCGCGCCAGCATCGCCGCGCCGAGGCCGTCGAGCGCTTCGGCGGCAAGCACGGCGGCGGTCGGCGGGGCCGAGTCGAATACCGCGCTGGTGTCGCGCAGCAGACCGTCGAAGTAGTCCTTGCCGAACGGCTGGCCGGTCAGTTGGGCGATCCGCAGGTCATGGGGCATCACGTAGTGGCGCAGACCGGCGCCGACCGGCTGGCGGTTGGCATCGGTCATCATGCCGCCGCCATGCAGGCGTACGTCCAGACCCGTCACCTCGCGGGCGGCGGCGAGCAGCGGCGAGGCGCCGTAGCACCAGCCGCAGAGCGGATCGTAGAGGTAATGCAGGGTGAGGTCGTTCATCTCGGTCTCCACGAGACGCCCCGCAGGGGACGCCTCGATCAGCGGCTATCGGCGGGCGCGGCTCAGGGCCACTGCATCTCGCCCTTGAGCACCTTGGCGCTCAGCTCCAGGCCTTCCTCGCCCGGCAGGTTCGGGTAGCGGCGCTTCATCGCCTCGACCAGCGCGGCGGAATCCCTGGCCTTGGGCAGTTCGGCTTCCAGGGCCTTCAGGTAGTCACGGGTGAAGCGCACGCCGTCCAGGCCCTTCGGCTCCTCGCCGGTGAAATGGCCGGGCACCACGCGCCGCGGTTGCAGCGCCTCGATCCGGTCGAGCATCGCCACCCAGGCCTGGCGCGAGGCCTGGGTCTGGGTATCGGCGGTCCAGACGTGCGAACCGGATTCCACCAGCACGCCACCAACCACCGTCTTCAGCGACGGAATCCACAGCACCGTGCGGTCCGGGCTCGGCCCCTTCAGGTCGACCACCTTCAGGGCATGGCCTTCCAGCTTCAACTGGTCGCCCTTCAGCGGCTCCGGCACCACCAGCGACGTCGGCGCGTTGTCCTTGAGGATCGGCCCCCAGTAGGCCAGCTTGGCGTCCTTGGTCGCCTGGATGTGTGCGACGGTCTGCGCCGTCGCGAGGATCTTCGCCTCGGGGAAGGCGGCCTTCAGCACGTCGAGGCCGAAGTAGAAGTCCGGGTCGCCGTGGCTGATGTAGATAGTGCTGAGGGTCTTGCCGCTGGCCTGGATACGCTTGACCAGTTGCTCGGCGTCGGCGCGGGAGAACTGCGCGTCGATCAGCATCGCCTCGCGCTGGCCCACCAGCAGTTCCGAGGACACGGCGAAGATCGCCTTCTCGCCGGGGTTGTAGACCTCCAGCCGCAGCGGTTCGGCGCTGGCGGCGAAGACGCCGGCGGCACCCAGCAGGGCGGCGGCGGCGAACAGGGAACGAAGCAATCCATGGCGCGACATGAGCGGTTCTCCAGGCAGTGGGATCAGAGGCTTGCCATGTTAGTTGCTTGAAAGCGCGCAAAAATCCCCGCAATAATCACAGCTTTGTTGCATGGATCGAGCGAATCATGGACCGCCTGACCGCCACCCGCGTCTTCGTCGAGGTCATCGACAGCGGCAGCCAGACCGCCGCCGCCGAGCGTCTGGACATGTCCCGGGCGATGGTCTCGCGCTACCTCGCCGAGTTGGAGGAGTGGGTCGGCGCACGCCTGCTGCACCGCAGCACCCGCCGCCTGAGCCTGACCGACGCCGGCGCGGAGCTGTTGCCGCAGTGCCGCGAGATGCTCGCCGTGGCCGACGCCATGCAGGCCACCGGCCAGACCCGCCGCGACAGCCCGCGCGGCACTCTGCGCATCACCAGCAGCCTGTCCTTCGCCCAGGCCTGGCTGACCCGTGCCGCCGCCGCCTTCGTCGAGCGCTACCCGGGCACCGCCATCGACCTGCAGGTCAACAGCCAGGTGGTCAACCTGGTGGAGGAGCGCATCGACCTGGCCCTGCGCATCGCCAACCAGCTCGACCCCAACCTGATCGCCCGCCGCCTCGGCGAATGCCGCTCGGTGATCTGCGCCGCGCCGGACTACCTGCGCCGCCACGGCACTCCGCGACGCCCGGAGGACCTGGCGCTGCACAACTGCCTGACCTACTCCTACTTCGGCCGCAGTCTCTGGCAGTTCGAGCGCGACGGCGAGCCGACCAGCGTGCCGGTGGGTGGCAGTCTCAGCGCCAACGAATCCACCGTGCTGCTGGAGGCCGCCGCCGCCGGTGCCGGGATCAGCCAGCAGCCGCTGTACTCGGCAGCCCCGCTGATCCGTAGCGGACGCCTGGTGGCGCTGCTGCCGGAGTGGTCGCCGCAGGTGCTCGGCATCCACGCGGTGTACGCCTCGCGCCGGCAGATGCCGCCGGCGCTGCGGGCGCTGCTGGACTTCCTGGTCGAACGGATGGCGGCCGATCCGCACTGGGACGAGGCGGGCCCCCTGGCGCTGGCGTGAAAGCCGGGTAGACTGCTGGACGCGCCGCCTTCGACGCACCTTTATCCCCTGTCTGGAGCACGTCCATGTCCCTGTCGATCTACCAGGCTTCGATCCCGACCTTCCTGCGCACTCTCGGCAACCTCTCGGCGATCCTGAAGAAAGCCGCCGCCCACGCCGAAGCGAAGAACATCGATCCGCGCATCTTCATCGACGCCCGGCTGGCGCCGGACATGTTCCCCCTGGCGCGCCAGGTACAGATCGCCAGCGACGCCGCCAAGGGCGCCGGCGCGCGGCTGGCCGGGCTGGAAGTGCCGAGCTACGCGGATACGGAAACCACCTTCGACGAACTCCAGGCACGCATCGCCCGCACCGTCGAGTTCCTCGAGGGCATCCGCGAGGAACAACTGGACGGCGCCGAAGAGCGCAACGTGACCCTCAAGGTGCGCGGCCAGGAGATCAGCTTCAACGGCCGCGACTTCCTCTTCGGCTTCGCCCTGCCCAACTTCTTCTTCCACGCCACCACCGCCTACGCCATCCTCCGCCACAACGGCGTCGAACTGGGCAAGATGGACTTCCTCGGCGGCGCCTGAGGTTCCCGCGCCGGGATGGCACGCACAAGGACCATGGAATGGATCGGAAAACCCTCGACGACACCAGCAAGTTCCTCAGCTATGTCCTTCGCCACCAGCCCGAGGCCATCGGCCTGACGCTGGACGGCGAAGGCTGGGCCGACATCGACGCCCTGATCGCCGGCGCGGCGCGGGACGGCCGCGCCCTCGACCGCGTGCTGCTCGGCGCGGTGGTCGAGAGCAACGACAAAAAGCGCTTCGCCCTCTCCGCCGATGGCCAGCGCATCCGCGCCGTGCAAGGCCACTCGCATGCCGCGGTGGCCATCGCCTACGCCCCCGCGGTCCCGCCCGCAGTGCTCTACCACGGCACCGCCAGCCGCTTCCTCGACTCCATCCGCGAGCGCGGCCTGGTTCCCGGCAGCCGCCACCACGTCCATCTCTCCGCCCGCCGCGCCACCGCCCTGGAAGTCGGCCGCCGCTACGGCAGCCCGGTTCTGCTGGAAATCGACGCGCGCGACATGCATCTGGCCGGGCACCTATTCCACCAGGCGGAGAACGGCGTCTGGCTGACCGAGCGGGTACCCGTGCGGTTCATCCGCGAGGCTTGAGAAGGCATCGCCTCTCATCGGGAAGCCGTAGGGTGCATAACGCGCAGCGTTATCCGCCGATACGCCGAGGCTAAAGGAGGAAGCCGCCGCCTGCGATGAACCAACCGCCCCCTTGATGGCCCGCTGCCGCCTAGCAGAAGCGGCAGTGGAGCAGGCGGTGAAAGCCGGCTTGACTGAGGAAAAACACCGACAAGCGCAGGACGCCCGATGGACCTTCGCCCCAGCCACGTGCATGTGTTCCCACCCAGCCGCGACCTCCCGGCCGCAACCAGTCCGCACCGCGAAACCCTGCTGCGCAGCGGCTGCGCCTGGAACGGCTCGCTCTACCTCGGCTATCCCCTCGGCCAGCCGCAGCTCACCGTGCAGCGCCTGAGCCTGGCCGCCCACGAACGCCTGGACTGGCAGGTCCATCCGATGCCCAGCGCGCTTTACGTGCTCAAGGGCGAACTGCGCCTGGAGACCCGCGACGGAGCCCAGAGCACGCGGGTGCTGGAAGGCGAGGCGGCGGGTTGCCTGATGAACATCATCCATCGCCTGATAGCCGGGGCCGAACCGGTGGAAGCCCTGCTGTTCCATGCCGGCGTGGAAGGCATGCCGGTGGGGCTCGGCGAACGCGGCGAAATGCCCGACGCCTGAAGACGCCGGCGGGCCGGACAGCAGCCCGAACCCGCCACGCCCCGCGTCACGCTCAGGCGGAGAGCCCGTACAACCTGAGCCAGCCTTCCAGCGCCAGTGCGGTCTCCAGGTTGTGGCGGCTCACCTGGGTGTTGAAGTACCCCTCCGGATGCTCCAGTTCGGCGGCCAGGAACTCTCGCGAAACGATGCCGAACACCGGGTTCGTCGCGTCCTCCAGCAGGCGCCGCACGCTCCCGCGCAGGAAACGCTCGTAGCCGAGGTTGGCAGAAGTCGGATAAGGGCTCTTGCGGCGCTTGAGCACGGCTTCCGGGACATAGTCGGCGCAGGCCCGCTTGAGCAGCCACTTCTCCTCGCCGTCCCGGCTCTTGATCGACCAGGGCACGTTGTAGACGTACTCCACCAGCTCATGGTCGGTGTAGGGCACCCGCACCTCCAGGCCGTTGCACATGCTCAGGCGATCCTTGCGTTCGAGCAGCAGCACCATCCAGCGCTTCAGATGCAGGTGGCTGAACTCGCGCATCCGCCGCTCCTCCGGGCTGTCGCCGGCCAGGTGTTCGACCTGGCGCAGCCCATCGTCGTAGCTGGCCTGCTGGTACTGGAGGAGATCGCAGCGGCGGTTGAAACCGGCGTCGATGAAGCCGGCCGGCAAGCGCACCCTGGAGGCCCAGGGGAAGCGCGCCGCAGCCACCGCCTGCGGATCGCGGAACCAGCCGTAGCCACCGAACAGCTCGTCGGCGCCTTCGCCGGAGATGGCCACCGTGGAATGCCGGCGGATCTCGCCGAACATCAGGTGCAGCGAGGTATCCATGTCGCCGAAGGTGAAAGGTACGTCCTTGGCCCGGAATACCTCTTCGCGCGCTCGTTCGCAGACCAGTTCGGCATTGTCGATGAGCACGGTGCGATGACGGCTGCCGATGTACTGCGCGGCCAGCAGGGCGAACGGCTGGTCCTGGTCGGGACGCAGGTCGTCGCTGCGGAACTGCTCGGCCTGGCCGACGAAGTCCACCGAGAATGAATTGATGTCGCCGCCGTGCTCCGCCTTCGCGATGCGCTGGGCGATGCCGGTCAGGGCGGTCGAATCGAGCCCACCCGATAGCAGCGAACACACCGGAACGTCGGCGTGCAATTGCGACCCCAGGGCGCGGGTGACCAGTTCGCGGGTGCGCTGCACGGTGCTCTGCAGGTCGTCGGCATGCTCCTGGCGGCGTACCTCCCAATAGCGGCGCAACTTCGCCTGGGAATTGGGACGCCAGGACAGCAGGTGGCCGGGCAGCAGTTCCTGGACCTCGCGGAACGGCGTCTGCGAAGTGCCCCGGGACAGCGTCAGGAGGTCGACCAGGCCGACCGCGTCGAGCCTGGCGGCGAATTCCGGATGCGCCAGGATGGACTTGATCTCCGAGCCGAACAGCAGTCCCTCGCGGTGCCGCGCGTAATACAGCGGCTTGATGCCCAGGCGGTCGCGCACCAGCAGCAGGTGGCCGTCGCGGCCATCGAAGACGGCGAAGGCGAACATCCCGGTCAGGTACTCGCAACAACGCTCGCCCCATTGCAGATAGGCGTGCAGGACCACCTCGGTATCGCTGCGGGTGCGGAACTCGTGTCCGGCCCGGCGCAACCGCTCGCGCAGGGCATCGTGGTTGTACACCTCGCCGGTGTAGACGAGGGTGACCTCCTGGCCGGTGGGAAAGCGATAGGACATCGGCTGCACGCCGCCGCTGAGGTCGATGACCGCCAGCCGCCGGTGACCCAGCAGGGCGTTGCGGTGCTTCCAGATGCCCTCGGCATCCGGCCCGCGCAAGGCGAGCGTATCGGTCATGGCGAAGATCGCCGGAAATTCGTCGTCGAGCTTGCGCGTGTAATCCACCCAACCCGCGAGACCGCACATAGGGAAACTCCTCTAATTGATGTTTATCGGGAAACTCATCCAGAGAACATGCTGAAAACACCCGTGCGGCCGGACAGATTGCCGGCGTACGAATGCTTCGCCCAAGGCGGTCGATGTATGAACTTTTCGAGGACCTGAAGATAAGCAGTTTCGGCAGGCCTGCGCCCAAGGAAGGCCAATGATAGAACAGGAAAAAACGTGGCCGAGTTAATTAATATCTATCTAAATCTGGTAGCTGTTTTTAAAAAAACAAAGGAAAAACAATAATCTACAAAATTAATGAAACATCCTGAAACATCATTATGCGGCTCTACAACCAGATATTACAGGGTCGTTCACGGCTCTTTCCAAAGACTTAGAAAGCTAATCCAATTAAACTTATAATTGCTTTACGGCAATCATATGGATAGCCAACTAAGCAAATGACTACAACAAACTCAGATCGTACAACTATTGAATATAAGAGTTGTCCACCGACGCTGATTTCGTGGCAACGTTCGACGCGACGATGGACGAGCGGGAAAAGTAGGGCGGCGCGGGGAATGGAGAATTAAAGCAGGCAACTTCGAGCGATCCATCCGGAAGCGGGCCCGCTGCACCGGGCCCGCCAGACGACCTACCTCAAGGGCATTCGCAGGTCGACGGACCGAACACCGGCCCGCTGCACGGGTCCTCGGATGGGCCGAAAACCGGGCACGCGGCCTGGGCGGTAAGAGAGAAGCCACAGAGCAGGAACACAGCCAACAGTACTTTCTTCATTTGCAACCTCCTGGTTGGTAATCGAACGCTCCCTGTCCCTGGTCGAGGGTACAGTCGGTCATCACGGGCACTCGCAGACGGTCGGTCCCAGCACCGGGCCCGCGCAGGGATCTTCCCCCGGCCCGAGCACCGCGCAGTCCGCCTGCGCCGTGAGCGAGAACATCCACAGCAGCAGCGAAGCCGCCAGCATCTTCCTTTTCATCTGACCTCCTTGGTCGAAACAGCGATCAACGATCCGTGTCCTTCTCCGAAAACAAGGGCATTTGCCTGCAGAGGGACCGAACGCCCGTCCGCTCGCGGCGCACCGCAAGACTCGCCGGCGAGCCGCCGGACCCCGGAGAGCAAAGACCAGCCCGAGCGAACGCGCCAGTGCGGTGGATTGCCGCAGCGCCAGCGAAAGTACCGGGGCAGGGCGCTTCGGCACCGGTTCGCCATCAACTTTTCCTATCCCCGGCGGCCACATAAATTCGTTGGACGCCCCGCGCCGGCGCCTCCAAGAATGCCGCACGGGTGCGAAGTCCGGCCGTGCACCCACCGACGCCCCAAAACAGCAAGAACAACGATCGGTGCATCCATGGCAAAGGACCTGACTTTCCCAGACGCCTCCGCGTCGTCCCGCAACCCTCCCTCCGCGCGCCTCCGTCTACCGGCGACACGCGCCCCCTAGCACCGCCCTCCCGTCCGCCACCGCAGCAACCCGCGACGCACCTTGCGTCGGCCCCGGCCCCGGCCCCGCGCCGCCGGCGGGCGCCGTTCGCCCGCGCTCCGCCCGCCGCACCGATCAACCCATGAACCGAACAAGAACAGGAGTCCACCCGATGCGCTACGCCCCTCACGCAAGCCGATACTCCCTCTTCACCCTGGCCGTCTCGGCGGCCCTGCTGCCCGGCGCCGGCTGGGCCGCCAACGGCGACCTCGCCGGCGCCCGCACGCCGCCCAGCGTCGCCTGTTCCTGGGACCGCGAGGCAGCGTTGTCCTACGAGGAGCGCCGGCTCGACACGCCGCTGCCGTTCAGCGGCGCCAACGTCGTCACCCACGACCAGACGCCGCTGGCCGAGCGCATCGTCAAGGGCGCCGGCTTCGACGGCTTCGAACCGGCCTTCGCCAAGCGCCTGTGCACCGCCGACGGCCGCACCCCGGTCACCAGCTACGCCAAGGCACTGAAGCTGGTCACCGAAGAGGGCCGCGCGCTGTGGCGCGCCGCCGTCGACCGGGCCCAGGGGCGCCGTGCCATTCCCGCCGGCGCGCTGCCGGCCAGCGATGACCGCATGCTCTACTGGACGCGCCTCTACATGACCCGCACCCTGCGCCAATGGGCGCCATCCTTCCGCCTCGGCAAGGCCCAGGCCCAGGCGCTGCAATGGCGCTTCGAACGCGCCTCGCGCGGACAGTTGGACATCGACCTGCCGCGCCGCTACGCCGCCGACGGCTCGCGCTACCGGCGGATGATCATCAGCGGCTTCGACGTCTTCACCCTGGGCACTCCCGGGACGGCGAACACCGGCCTGCGCAACGGCAACCCCTCGGGCGCCACCGCCCTTGCGCTGGACGGCCGCGAGTTCAGGCTGGCCGACGGCAGCCTGCTGCGTATCGAGGCCTACCTGTTGCCGGTCAGCTACGACCCGTTCAACCGCGGCATGCAGGAAGACACCCTGGGCCCCTGGTTCCGCCCCGGCCCGCGCCGGGTCGACGCCTCCATCACCATCAGCCAGGGCGGCGCCAACCAGTTCTGGCTGGAGGCCTGGAACGGCCGCTTCCACGGCTCCTCCGCCGGCAACGACGGCATCGTCTACTGCCCCGCCGACAGCGCTTTGCCCAACTACGTGCTTCCCCTGGGCAGCGTGACCAATCGCGGCACCGCGCCGATTTCCCTGCGGGGCTCCGGCTGCAATATCAACCCGCCGCGCCGCTGGCTCGGCTACGACAGCGCCAGCCGTTGGCGGCAGAACCTGCCGGCACAGTTCTCCAAGGCCTCGCTGCCGGTCCGCCAGTTGCTCGCCGCCGATACCTGGCGCGGCATCGAGCGGCCGCCGGGCGCTACCAGCCAGGCCGCGGAAGGCTTCGACGTCACCTGGCACACCAACTACGACTTCTTCCCCGATTGCGCCAACCCGCGCACCGAAAACGTGCCGACCAACGGGGTGATGAACGCCATGCCCGATCCCTCCCTGGTGCTCCCGCCGAACCGACGGATCTGCGCGCGCAACGGCGGTGGCGGCGACTACCTGTCCAACGAGAGCGCCTACCGCAACACGGTGCTGCGCGACGCGTTCCGCCTGGAGATTCCCGCCGGGCACATCCATGTCCCGGTGATGAACAACTACTACACCGGCGTACCGGCGAGCGGCGGCGGCGCGCGCAACGACAACGCCATCAGCGACGCCCGCTACGAGGCCTACCGCAGCGCCATCGTGGCGCAGACCCGGGCGCTGCTGGTGGGCGTCGGCAACGCCCTGGCGCAGGGGGCGCAAGCGGACTAGTCCTCGCCAGGCGCAAGGCCCTCGCGACCTATCGCTTCGCCGCAGAGCCGAACTGTCGCCGACGCAGGCCAACGGGACGGTAGCCCGTCGCTTCCGCCTCTACTGAATCGAAAAAGGCGGCACGCGGGGAAACCTCGGACTCACGACCCGGAGCTTTCCCAGGCCCGCGCCGGAACGGTAGGGCAGAGTCGAAGAGTGGGAACGCCGATGATGGAGACAACCGCCATCGCCCGCATCACCGGGGCGGTGGCAAGGATTTCCCCTGACTTGGAGAGTTTTCCATGAGCTTCGCGCAGAATCTCCTACGCCTACGCCAGCAGAACGCCCTGACCCAACGGCAGATGGCCGAGCGACTGGGCATCACCGTGAGCCAGTTGCGGCACTTCGAAACCAAGGGCGGGCACCCGTCGCTGGTGGTGCTGCAAACCATCGCCGGACGTTTCGCGGTGCCCCTCGACTGGCTGGTCTGCGAGCGCAGCGAGCGGCAGGCGCTACCGGAAGACCTGCGCCTGCAGTTCGAGGCCATCGGCCGCCTGCGGCTGGACGAGCGGCGCGCCATCCGGGCGTTGCTCGACGACCTGATCCGCCAGTACATGGCCAAGCGCAACGCAGCGGCCAAGCCCCTCCCGGCGGCTTGCGCCGAGGCCACGGAAACGTCCCCGTAGCCCCGGCGCACGGCTCAGTCGCTGCCGTACCTCGGCGAGCGCGGGCCGTACAACAGTCCGCCCGGCTGGCCGGCCGAGAGCAGGCGCGCACTGGTCATCCCGGCGATCGGATAACCGGCGTCCTCCACCGAACTGTTGATGATCTGCTTGACCGCCGCGGTGATCAGCATGCCCACCAGGCCGCCGTTGTTGCCGCCGTTGCCTTCCTCGCTGGAGGCGGTCGCCGAGCCGGTCCACAGGGTGGTGCCGGATCGCAGGTCGACCAGCTTGGCGCTGGCGGTGACGATGGTCGCGCTGCTGATCACCATGTAGCGCGTGCCGTAGTCGCTCACCGTGACGTACAGCGCCGCGTCGGCGCCATAGATCTCGCGCAGCTTGGCCGGGGACACCTGGTGCACGTCGCCGGCGCTGGTCAGGCCGTTCTGGCGGAAGGTCTCGTCGGCCAGCGCCACCGGCACCACGTAGTAGCCGGCCTCGGCCAGCGGGAAGGTGACCTGCGAGAGCATGCTGTAGGTCGCCTTCACGTCGGGCGACTCGTTCAGCGGCGGCAGGACCAGGATCGAGCGCGGCTTGGCCTGCTTGAACGCCGAGTAATCGACGCTCTTGGTCGGCGCGCAGCCGCCGAGCAGGGCCAGCAGGGTGAAACCGGCCACCAGGCCGGACAGTCGGGCGAGTTTCAACGGGCACCTCCACGGGCGTTGTTCAGGAGGAAGTCCATGTAGGTCGCCGACTCGGGAAACAGCGCCTTCTCGGTCTCGAACTCGCGGACCATCTGGTCGTCCTTGCCGATGCTGGAATAGAGCAGCCCCAGCTGGGCGTGGTAGCCCGGCGGCACCGCGCCGTTCTTCGCCCGGATCTTCTCGAGGTCGGCTTCCAGCGCCTGCGCCTGGGCCTCCTTGGATTCACCCTTGAAGTATTCGTGGACCTGGGCCTGGTAGCCCTCCCACTGGTACAGCGTCTTCGGTCCGCTGCACCCGGCCAGCGCCATGCTCCCCAGCAGCGCCGCCGTCCATGTGATCGTCTTGCTCATGTGTGCCGTGATTCCCTGGTTTCTGGTGGATTATTGGTTCTGTGGCTTCCAGGCGCCGCTATCGACCGCGTTGACCAACTTGTTCACCGCCTCGCGCATGGCCAGGTCGAGAACCTTGCCGTTGAGGGTCGAGTCGTAGCTGGCGGTGCCGCCGAAGCCGATCACCTCGCGGTTGGACAGGGCGTACTCGCCAGCGCCCTGGGTCGAATAGACGACCTCCGAGGTAGAGATGTTGACGATGTTCAGCGCCACCTTGGCGTAGGCGATCTGCGACTTGCCGCGGCCGAGGATGCCAAACAGCTGGCGGTCGCCGACTTCCTTGCGGCCGAACTCGGTGACGTCGCCGGTCACCACGTAGTCGGCACCCTTCAGGCGCTGGGCCTGGCCCTTGATCGCAGCTTCCTGCTGGATCTCGCTCATGTTGTCGCGGTCCAGCACGTTGAAGCGATTGGTCTGCTGCAGGTGGGTGATGAGAATGGTCTTGGCCTGGCCGCCGAGGCGGTCGACGCCATCGGAAAAGATCCCGCGCATGTAGCTGGAGCGGTTGTCGAACTTGCCTACCGCAATCGGCGAACGCACGCCGCTGTAGGGTCGGTTGACGCTCTCGACCTGCTGTACCGGCAACGCGGTGGAGGTCTCGGTGGCGCAGCCCGCCAGGCCGGCCAGGGTGGCGACGGCGAGGAGCGGCAGTAGTGCTTTCTTGGCGCTGTGACTCATGGGGTTCTCCTGGAAAAAAACGCTATCGACGCGGAGCGGCTTCTAGCCGCCCCGTGTGCGGAAAAGAGGGCGTAGTGAAAATCGAGGAAGGCCAGGCGGCACGGCGGCGCGCCAAGGCGAGGGGCGAAATGGGGTGGCCACGATTTCTTTCCTTGAAATACGAATGCGTCGATCAACCGGCGCTCCCGGCCGGCCTTGGAAATCCGAAACAATCGTGCGGGAAGCGATGCACGAACCGTATGAGCCATCAATAGGCCATCTCGGTGAGCGGCAAAGTTACCACAGTTATTCCGATCGTTTCGTTATGCAGGAAGCATACTCGGAGAATTCTGACTGCGTCTCGTTCGCAGGATCGAGGTGGGACGCCGGGCACCGGTGTCCGCCACCAACCGGTGGCAGCCAGGCAGGCCTCCTTGCCGCCCATTGCGCCCGACGCTGTACGGCGCAAATGAAAACGGACACCCCTTGGGAGTGTCCGTCTCTGCCGTCGACCGGTCAGGCCAGGTCGAGGCCGCGCATTCTCAGGCGCAGGTCCTGTTCCTGGGGCTTGCCTGAACGATCCGTCCCGGTTGCCAGGTCCAGGGCATCGAGCAGTCCCTCGCCGTGGCCGCTCCGTTCCCCCAGCGTGGCCTCTTCGAGCACCCGACGGGTCACACCCTGCCCATCCTTGGCGCTGAGAAGCACGCGCATGTCGGTCCCCTTGTCGTAGAGGATCTCCTGCTCATCGCCCTCGATCGATATCTCGCTGACATCGATCCCGGATCTGCCGAACAGGGTGGTTATCGTGCCCTGGCCCGCGAAGCTCCTGGCAACGCCGGGGTCCCGGGAGGTGGAGAGATAGCCGGCGTCGTGGCCGACCTGGCCCTCTTTCACCGCCTCGAAGGCATCCCTGCCCTGGGTGCCGCGGAAGGTCTTCACGACCTGTTCAGCCGGTCCGCTCTTTTCGAACGCAGCAGACATGCCCCGGTCGATCAACGCCTGGCCCGCATCCAGCTCCCGTCCCTGACGCAGGGACCGATTCAGGTGCTGGTACTCGCCGTTGGTATAGAGACCGAGCGCCATCACCTCGGCATCGCTGTACGGCCCGTCCGGGTGTTCGCCGAGGTACTGCTCCGCCTCCAGCCCGAAGTGCTCCACCAGGCCATCCGCCAGCGCCTTGTCGACAGGCTCACCCTTTACCTCGCTCTCTACCGCGTGGCGCAACAGGGCGACCTTGTCCATTACCGCATGCAGTTGGACGGCGATTTCGCGCAGTTGCTCCGGGCTTGCGCTGAGTACATGCTGGCTGGCGGCACCGCCCGCGGTCCCCCACTGTTGCAGCGCGATCCCCCCAACGCTCTGTTCGAGCAGGCGGGCAGCCTGGGTACGGGAAGCTTCGATCAGGCTGCCATCGCGAATCCCGACCAGGGCGGTGGCCAGCGAGCGCAGAGCGCCGTCGCCGCTGGCCAGGCGCGTGTGATCCTTCGCCAGTCTCTCCGCTGTCAAAGTCGCCAGCTCGCTCGCCTTGCCAAGTCCGCCCAAGGTCAGGGGCAGTGCCTTTTGCAGCATCATCTGCTTGATCTCGGCGGCAGAGAGACTGGCGGCAGGCGGCGCGTCCTGACGGGAGAGCGGCGCCTGGGTGGCGGCGTGGGCACGGCTCCCCAGCAGTTTGCCCAGCCACTCGATGATCGCCACGAAGGGACGCGCGAGGGCAGCCCCCAGGCGGGAGAGCAGGCCCTCGCCCTTCGGTGCTTCCTGGCGCTGGGCCAGTTGTTGCGCCTCCCGGGGAGTGGCCACCTGGCGGGCCTCGACCTGTCCCAGGCGCCCGGCCACGGCCTGGCTCAACTCAGCCACGAAAGACGGGTTCTGCTGAGATGATTGAATATGCATGATGATTGACGTCTCCTGATGTTTCCCCGCCAGTCTAGGAACGAGGCGCCCCTCCGCCTATCAGGATTGGCCGTGGTTTTTTTACTGTTGGCGGCCGTCGGAGCACGCGGAAAGAGAACCGTCAGCGGCCGAAAAACAGCGGACTTTCCCTACGCCAGCTCCCGTGCGCCTACACCGGGGCGGAGAACCCGATGGATACCGGCGGCAGCGCCGGCCTCATGGCAGACGGCGTACCACCGTGCAGGCACCTCGGGGTCGTCTGCTGCTATGGTGCGCACAGGCACGTCGCCATCCTCTCTCCCGGCGAATGGAATCGAGCATGACGCTTTCCCTGGATCTGTTGTTGAGCCTGTGCACGGCCCTGGCCATCGGCCTTCTGATCGGCGCCGAGCGCGGCTGGCAGGAGCGCGACCACGAAGATGCGCGGCAGATCGCCGGAATCCGCACCTTCAGCCTGGCCGGCCTGCTCGGCGGCTTCGCCACCCTGCTCGCGGGCGAACTGGGCAGCGCGGTCTGGGTAGCCTTGCTGCTGGCCCTCGCGGCGCTGGCCGTGGCCGGCTACGTGAGCGATGTCAGGCGTGGCGGCGACCAGGGCATGACCACCGAGATCGCCCTACTGATGACCTTCCTCCTCGGCAGCCTCGCCCTCACCGAACAGCGCCTGCTGGCTGCCGCCGGCGGCATCGTGCTGACCCTGCTGCTGAGCCTCAAGGACAAGCTCCACGCCCTGCTGAAGCGCCTGACCGCCGAGGAACTGTCGGGCACCCTCAAGCTGCTGTTCATCTCCGTGGTCCTGCTGCCGGTGCTGCCCAACCAGGGCTACGGTCCCTGGGCGTTCTTCAATCCCTACCTGACCTGGTGGATGGTGGTGCTGATCGCCGCCCTCGGTTTCTCCGCCTACCTGGCCATCCGCCTGATCGGCTCGCGCAAGGGCCTGTTGCTGACCGCGGTGCTCGGCGGCCTGGTGTCCTCCACGGTGATGACCCTGACCCTGGCGCGCCTGCGCGAGCGCATGCCCGACGCCCTGTTGGCGTGCGCCCTGCTGGCGACCTCGGCGCTGATGTTCCCGCGCATCCTCGTCGAGATCGGCGCGATCCACCCGGCCTTGCTGAAGGAACTGGCCCTGCCATTCGCCGCCACCACCCTCGTCTACCTTGGCGGCACGCTGTTCCACGCCCTGCGCGGCGGCCGCGCCAGCCAGGAGGCGCCCGACGAGCCAGGCCTGCGCAACCCCTTCGAACTGCTCCCGGCCCTGCGCTTCGCCGCCCTGCTGAGCGCGATCCTGCTGTTGGTGGAGGTCGGCCGGCGGCTGTTCGGCGATGCCGGCATCTACGCGGTCGCGCTGCTCTCCGGCCTCGCCGACGTCGACGCGATCACCCTGTCCCTGGCCCGCGCGGCGCAGGGCGAACTCGATCCAGGCGTGGCCAGCCGCGGCATCGCCCTTGCCGCCCTGAGCAACAGCCTGGTCAAGGCCGGCCTGGTCGTGCTGGTGGGCGGCAAGCGGCTGGCCCTGCAAACGCTGCCCTTCAGCCTGGCGGGGCTGCTGGTAGGAGCGCTGCTGATCCTGCTGTGAGGCGCCGGGGAAAGCTCGGAGCGCCGCTGGACGAAAGCGACGACAACCGCCTGGCGCCCCGCATCAACCTGCGCGGCTACTGGCTGCAACGGCCGGGTTTCGAGGACCGGACCAGGACCCGGGTGAGGCAGGGCGGCCTGGCGATCACGGCGGAGCGAGGGGAGGGGACGCCTCCGCGTTGGACTGAGGCGTCTCTGCGAGGTCGGAGACAAGGCGGTGGCTGGCTGAGCCAATCGCCCTTTGCCGCGTGAAGGGCGCCCGGAACTAGCGGCACTCACCCCGCGCGGTCGCATCGACCACCCTGCCCGAGGCGTCGGCAAAGAACTCGTAGATGCAGGTGTAATAGCCGCTCTGGTTGGCCGTGCCGGTCTTCTGGTTCAGGACCGAGCTGTTGGGCGTATTGCCATGGCCCTGCTCGTAGTAGGTGTAGTCGTAGTCGTGGCTATAGTTCTCGTACTCCTTCCACACGTACTTCTGCCTGGCGGCATCCCCCGTCACACGTTCCGGCTCGCCGAAGCGCTTGATCACGTCCTGGATCGGCAAGCCGATCCAGGACTGCGCATCGCTACGCGCGCGACTGCCATAGGCCTCCATGACGCACCCCGACACGCTGATCGCAAGGGCCGCCAGGGCGGTGAGTCTCAGAGCCAGTACCGGCATATGTGCTTCTCCTTCCATGGCGGTCTGCCTACGCGGCATCCCGCTCCCTTTGCGCGGGTCGGTGTGCTGCGAATGGTAGGGGGCCGGGGCCCGCCCGTTCAACGGGAGACGGCGGTTTCCGGTGTACTAGTACATTGGGGCGCTGTGGGACGGGGCAGTAGAAAGGAGGGCCGGCAAGCCGCCAGGAGCAGATGGATATGGGTGGCCATTCGGCAAAATGCATGGAGCTTGTTATCGAAGGCATCCTCGAGGTCTTGAGGATCGGAGAGGTAGCGTTGGTAGTCCTCGTCCTCGGCGAATACCACTTGCCGATTGTGTCCCCGCTGGACCACGTGAAGCGGATAATTCGGTAAAACCACTCGCCCTTGCCTAGGCATCGCGGAGCCTCCTTACGGCGGCTGCGCTGGAGCCTCCTTGCTTAGAAAACTAGAGTAGGGAAAATAAATCTGTCCCCTTTGTTCTCTTGCCTAGGCATCGCGGAGCCTCCTTACGGCGTCTGCGCTGGAGCCTCCCTGCTTAGAAAATTAGAGTAGGGAAAATAAATCTGTCCCCTTTATGGTCCCACACCCAGTTGCAGGTGCAGTTGGTCCTTGTGGGGCGAGTCGGAAACAGGCAACACATGCGTTGCCCCGGCGAGCGACCCGCCAGGGATAACAGGGCCGGGGGTTCAGGACTCTGCGGATGTGGCGACAGGGAGGTCTTGCACGGTGCTCTTCTTCTAAATCGAAAATGTAAATTGTTAAAGAGCAAGGAATTACTGAACGGGGAAACCTACCTTTTAGTTTTAGAGTGCCAAGAATAAACCCACCCACTTATGGTAGCAACAAATTATTCTCCGGGAAAGAATAAATAACAATAATCTCTTAAATTATTACTCCAATATTCCCTCAGTTTAACCAGAAAAGATTTATCATATATTTTAAAATAAATATACTCTATAGCGTGCAGATCACTATAAAAAACCAAAAACCCCAGCCCGTCAACGGAAAATTTCTCCACTCCAGAATAGCACTCTACAAGTTCAAGGTTAAATTTCGAAATAAATTCAGACTTAACATTTAAAGATAGAGGGGCGGGAGATTTAAACTCCCACCCATCCTCTGAAAAACTAACATCTGTCCCGATAGGTAATGCAAAAGCCACCGAATATCTAGCCACAAGTATTCACTCCCATAAGCTTACAGGTATTTTATCTAATCCGGCCTTCTTTGCTGCCTCCGTTTGTAAAAAAGGGGACAGATTTATTTTTACTACTCTAATTTCAGCGACGGCGCCCACTCTGAAACGCTCAAAGCAAATAATTCGCTAAACCATGCGCCCTTACCTAGGCATCGCGAAGTTCCTTTACGACATCTGCGCTGGAGCCTCCATGCTCAGAAAATTAGAGTAGAGAAAATAAATCTGTCCCTTTATGAAGGTTCTGAATAGCTTTCAGTCCTTCTTGCTCCGAAGCACTCAGGCTCTCGCAGCAAAGCTTACTCAACTATATAAGTGGTGAATCTATTTGGCTCTTCCTCCAAGTGCAACCTTCT
This sequence comes from Pseudomonas sp. 2VD, assembly GCF_005503585.1. Classification (NCBI taxonomy): domain Bacteria; kingdom Pseudomonadati; phylum Pseudomonadota; class Gammaproteobacteria; order Pseudomonadales; family Pseudomonadaceae; genus Pseudomonas; species Pseudomonas sp. 2VD. Next base: position 4,605 of record NZ_SCND01000048.1, on the reverse strand, counting down.
ACACTTCGGGCATCGGTACACCGTAATGGCCTTTTCATCAAGAGCTTCATATAACTGATCAGAAGACAGCTTATCCTCGCTATCTAGCCTATCCCCCAAGCTCTCTATTGCTGACTCAGGAATTAGAGTCAACTCATAGTCTGACCATCCTTGCGAAAGGTTCATAACGTAGCCACAGGTACACGTGTACTTCGGCATAATCAGCCTCCTCCAGCAGGTCGATCAAATCGGACCAATGATCCGTCTGGTTTCTGGAAAAATATAGTTTTTATACTCTGCGCGTTAGTCTTCCCCCACATACGAGCAGCAATGGACGACATGTCAGTGCTTGGCAAGTCCGCCTGCACCAAGACTCCGCCGGCTTGATTCGACTTCTTCTCTATCGCTCGAACTATCTTTGTCGGATCAAGATTCTTCGGCGTATACACATCAATGGAACCGAGTCCATCAACATGCAAGTCCGCAGTTCGCTGCCCTTGAATACCTTTAGCTGACGCAGTGGTTTGGTGCGTAACATCGTACCCAAGACCAGATAACCCTTGTCCTGCACGTACTTCATTTGCGTCAGGTATTGCGCCGGCTTCAATCTTAATCTTCCCTGCTGTCCCAGTCGCTTTTGCGGCGAGCTTAACTGGATGGGTATAAGGCATTCCCGCCTCAGCATCCGCCAACGCCCCAATGGTAGGCAGATTAGCCTTTCCTGGGGCCACCTCTCCTTTGGGCAACTCTCCCGCCTTCAGCGCATTCATGAGCGCCTTGGCCGTTACCTTGCCAGCGGCACCGCCCATTGCCGGAACGCCGATTCCGAACGGATTGAACCCCGTCTGGTCCAGGTATGCACCGACTTCCTTCTGCCACTGTGGATTGCCGTTCCACCAGAGGTTGGCGGTCTGCTCCAGGTGCAACTGACCAGCCGTCGTCCAGTCGACAACATTTCGGCCCATCAGGAAACCGTAGGCTATATCGCTGTCACTTCCTGCCGGATTAGCTGTTTCCTGCCGGGCCACCAGCTCGTTGAGAGCCGTAGACCCCGCATCGATCTCCGCACGAATCTCCGCGCAATTACCCACAGCCACGCAGCCATTCAACCTCCGCCGGTTCTCGTCGCTACGCGCCTTGAACTCTTCCTCTACCTGACGGCAATTTCCCTGGGACTTGCATTTCTGCAAGGCATTATCCAGATCGGCCACATCCTGATGGTTGAGGAAGTTGTATTGAGAAAAAAGGGGACAGATTTATTTTCCCTGCTCTAATCTCGGCCGCCCTTGCCCACGCCGCTCTATTCTCACCCCGGCTACCCGCTCGATCTCGTCCACGAACCGTTGATTGCCCGTCAGTTGTCCACGCTGAACCGCCTCGCGAATCAGCCTCAATTCCTCGGCCGGTATCGCCTCTTTCATGAACGTTACGTATCGCCGATATCTCTCTTCGGCCGTCTGACCTAGCTCAATGAAGCAGGGATCCATATCCAACCAGTTTGGCTCCTTCAACCAATCCGCCCGCAGCCCATAACTTGACCAGGGATAGGCCGCCACATCGTCCACCATCCGCGCCCGAACAGGGTTCAGTTCGATGTACCGGCAACACGCCAGCAGGTAGACATCGCTCTGTACGACACTCGATTTATAGCGACTTTCCCACAACGTTCCGGAACGGCCCTCCAAGCGATTCCGATATCGTGTCGTGCGCGCCGCCAGCGTTTTCATCAGTTGCGCCAAGCCAGACAGCGAATCACCAGGCGCCAAGAGCAGATGGACATGGTTGGTCATCAGGCAAAATGCGTAGACCTTGATACCAAAGGCATCCTTGAGGTCCCGTAGATCGGAGAGGTAACGCTGGTAGTCCTCGTCCTCGGCGAATACCACTTGCCGATTGTGTCCCCGCTGGACCACGTGAAGCGGATAATTCGGTAAAACCACTCGCCCTTGCCTAGGCATCGCGGAGCCTCCTTACGGCGTCTGCACTGGAGCCTCCCTGCTTAGAAAATTAGAGTAGGGAAAATAAATCTGTCCCCTTTATGCTGTTGGCGCAAGATCAACAAACTCTTGCCGTTCGACTAAATGTTTCTGGAACGCGTGGCCATTCGCAACCTCCTCAGACAGGAGCTGAGAATTAAGCCTGCCTTGATTGATAGCACTTTCTGCGCCGGAGCTACCTTTTGCCCCAACTAAATATCAAAAGACTCTCTGCGACGGTATACAACCCTACCCACCTCCGAAAGCCCCGGAAGGCGTTCACGCCCCACGATCAACTCAGACCTGCATCTCAAACTAGAGCCCTGATATGCCGTATATTGGCAAACAACATCCTCAATCTCCTCAACGTCCTCTTCGTTGCTCTCTTCAAGATAAAATCTCAATACCCACTCATCGCCATCCCATAACAATGCAATCATTCTAAAATTGGCAGATATCGCACCTACCAACGCTTGAATTAGCATTAACACTTGAAAATTCCATTCTTCCAACGTTGGCTGGCTACTCATTTGGGACTCCAGTTTGGATTTGTAGGGACAATACTTGGACTCTTTGTGCCCTTGATAATAAATACATTGGTTGCCTGATCAGTTATACCAACACCGAGATTAACGTTAGTTCCAGTAACGCCCTCAAACTTGACTACTGGGAATCCCTGAGCATTTCTCCCTAGGATTTTCACTTGGCCGGTATGGTAGGCATCAAGCACTTTTTGAGCATCAGAGACACTGTTTAAGAAACCACCGCCTCCCCGTGCCTCAAGCTGCTGTGTTCCAGCAATATGGCGAAGCTGCTTCTGGCTTATCTTGGTAGAGACATCAGGAAAATCTTTCAGTGTAAGTATTCCTTTCGGACCATCCGTAACGACGCCCTTGCCTGCCCCTGCCAACCCTCCATCAATGGCCAGCCCGACCTCAACTCCCAATGCAGTCGAACTCGCGGCGTTGTCCCGCACCACGCTGGCACCCTGGCCTTGCATGGTGTGCAAGGCATCCAGATAGCCTTTCATACGGATGTCTTCAGGTAACGAGGCAACCGAGTTCCAAGCGTTCTGGATATCCCGCTCCGCACAGCTTGAACAGGTTAGCGCACCCATCAACCACAAGGCAGTTTTTGAAGGCGCGCTGACGATCCCTTCCAGTGCCAGCCCAAAGCCCGCTTGGCTACCTTCACCTTTGGCATTCAGCACTTCCGCACGGTTCGCGGGGTCCCTCGTATAGCTCGCGGGATTCGCTAGGGCTATGTTTTCCAGAACGCTGGTCAGGGCCTCCTTGTTCTTGAATAGCGCCGTCAGCCCCACCCGCTCGTTGTAGTAGTCAGCCTGGGTCACTTGGAAGAGATTGCTGTCCGGGCCTGTGCCCAGCTCCGTACGCAGATACTGAGCAGCCCGGGCAGCGTTGATGTCTGTGCCGGCCAAGGCCTGGTTCCAGCCATTGTCCACCATCATGGCGGCCGTGCTGAGAAGCTCTTTGCGGGCAGTGTCCTCGCTCAGCCCATTTTCCTGGGCATAACGTTTGACGCGCTCCACATCCGATGCGAATTTGATTTCATCTGGGTGTAGCTGCCGGTTGTACGCCGTCCCGCTTTTGGCGATCTCGGCGCCCAGACTCACATCGCCATTGACCGCACTTGCCGCGGCTACGCCAACGAGTTGCGAGGCCATCAGTTCGAGGTTTTGATCGCCACCTACCATTTTCCCAAGGAGGTTGATCATGGCCTCGTTGGCACCAGCGGCCGCCGCGCCAGTCTTGAAGTCACTGCCGGAGGCTTCGGCCAGCAGACCTCCCATCAGGGCGTGAGCCATGATTTTCGGCGGGCTGCCATCAGAGTATTTGACCGAGTCGCCAATGAAATTGAAACCTACCGCCATTCCCAGGTTGCGCGCCTGACCTGCCATGGCATTACCGAGGTTGTCGATGTAGCTGCCGCCATAGGCGGCCTGCTGCATGACCGATTGAGCAAAGCCTTGGGCAATGCTGTAGGCAGCAAATCCACCGATTCCCTCAACGGTGCTGAGCTTGAATCCTTTGGTGACTTTGTTGATGTTGTCACTGGATACGCCGAAAGCCTTGTCCAACTGCGGGCTGACGAGATAAGCCGTAGCCGCTGCGATGGCGTACCCTTTCAGACTGTCAGCGCTGGTGGCCTGTTGCAGTCCCTTGCCAAGGTCACCGCCATTGTTGATGGTGCCAATGGCGAGGTTGCTGGCCATTGCGCCATACACCGGGCCGAGGTAAGCAGCCGCAACGATGGCAATGGCCAGTGACGGCGCAGCCCCCAGCCCCGAGTTGCTGTACTTCCAGCTATCGTGCACCTCCTGCACCATGCGCCAGTCCACATCCCCGCGCTGCTCGGCCTCCTTCAGCCACGCCAGTTGCGGATCCGCCTGCACCATCGCGTCGATGGTCTGGCTCACGGTCTTCTGGTCGATATGCTTGAGGTCGATCTTCAGCCCTTCCACGGCCTTGATCGCCAGATTCCCCTGGGCCACGATCTGGCTCTGGCGCACGGTTTCGTCGGTCTGGCCCTTGCCCTTCGACGACTGCCACGCCAGGTCGCCCTTGCTCTTCTCGTGGCTCTCCTGGTGCAGGTCCTTCACCGCGTCGAAGGTCACCGCGCCGCCGCTGAC
>NZ_SCND01000489.1:0-3687 GCF_005503585.1 Pseudomonas sp. 2VD | reverse complement strand
CGGTATACCGTGCCCGGGACCTGCTCCATGAGCAGTTCGGCGACCCGGCGCCGCTGGTAGCGTTGAAGCTGCTCAACGAATCGGTCGCCGAGTCACCCGACGCCAGCGCCTTGCTCTATAGCGAGTTCGCCCTGACCCGGCGCTTGCGCCATCCGAACGTCGTGCGTCTGTTCACCTTCGACGTCGACACCGCCTGCCAGCGCGCCTACATCGTCATGGAACTCATGCCTGGCCTGCCGCTCGATCGCCTGCTCTGCGAGCGTCCCGAAGGCCTGCCCTGGTCCGAGTTGAGCGCGATCGCCCGGCCGTTGCTGGACGCCCTGGCCTATGTCCACGAACAAGGGGTGCTGCATGGCGACCTGAAGCCGAGCAACGTGATGCTCGGCGAGGAGGGCGTGCGGCTCTTCGACTTCGGCCTCGGCCAGGCGCAGGCAGGCATCCTGGACGGCCTGCCGCAGCTCAGCCGGGGCCGCATCGACGCCTGGACCCCGGGCTACGCCGCTCCCGAACTGCTCGAGGGTGCGCCGTTGTCGCCGGCAGCCGACCTGTATGCGCTGGCCTGCGTCCTCTACGAACTGGCCGACGGTCGCCATCCGTTCCGCCGCCTGCCCTCGAACCAGGCCCGGGAGCAGGGGCTGGAGCGCCAGCTGCGCGCGCCCGGACACCTGCCTCGGCGCTGCTGGCCGGCGCTGCGTACCGCCCTGAGCCTCGACCCCGAACGGCGCTGCATCGGCGTCCGCGAATTGCAGGAAGCGCTGGGCGCGCGGCGTTCCTGGCTGGCCGGCGTTCTTGCCCGTTGAGCCGGCGGCGCTCGGTTTGCAGGACCTCTACGGCCGCTCTCCGCAAGCGCTCTGCAGGGCGATACGATTGCCTTCGCTGTCCCTGATCTCGGCGATGAACACGCCGTCGCCAAGCGGCGTCTTCGGGAAGAAGATTTCGCTGCCTTCGCCGAGGGCCCGGGCAAGGACGACATCTAGGTCCGCGACATTCAGGTAGATGATCGCCCCATGTAGCGTAGGCACGTAGACGTCGCCCTCGGCGAGTGCGCCGCTGGCACCGTCACGGCCTTCCTCGAAGGGGAAATGCGCCATTCTGCTTCCGTGCAGGGTGGCTACCTCGCCGAACGCCACTCCGAACACCGAGGCGTAGAAACGCATCGCCCTCTCCAGGTCGGACACCGGTATTTCCACGTGCGCGATCAGGTTCATTTCCTTCCTGTCCTGTCGGGACCACTGGTGACGCCGCTTTCCGGCGACGATGGCGGATGTTCAGCCGCGCGAAACCGAGCGGATCGAGCGGGCATGCCGCCGCGAGGGGGGCGAACGAATTCATGCGAAATTCATTAACATCTTGTCCCGCTTGACCGGCGTCAATACCCGTACTGCGTCACAAAAATACCCTGGCCCCAGGCCGTTCGGAAAGGCCGTTCGCTGTTCGCTTGGGGGAAGTCATCATGGCGCATCTGGTCTGGCAGGATGACCTGAATACCGGTATTCAGGTCATCGACAATCAACACAAACGCATCGTCGAGATGATCAATCACCTGCACGACGCCCAGCAAGGCAAGGAACACGCGGCGATCGCCGAGGTGATCGAGGAGCTGGTGGACTACACGCTGTCGCACTTCGCCTTCGAGGAAACCCTGATGGAGGATGCCGGCTACCAGTTTTCCCGGGCGCACAAGAAGATCCACGAGCTGTTCATCCGCCGGGTCTCCGAATACCGGGTGCGCTTCCAGGCCGGCGAGGATGTCGGCGATGAACTCAAGGGCTTGCTCTCGCGCTGGCTGTTCAACCACATCCGCAACGACGACGCCGGATATGTGGATGCGGTACGCCACAGCATGTCCGAACTGGTCAAGGACAAGAGCGAGGGCGGTTGGTTGTCGCGCTCGATGAAGCGCTTCTTCGGCTGATCGCCGGGGAAGGAAACGCAAAACCGGCCCAGTGGGGCCGGTTCTTTCGCCAGCGGACCTGGCCTCAGCGGATCAGGCTGAGGAATTCGCTGCGGGTGGCTGCGTTGTCGCGGAATTCGCCGAGCATCACCGAAGTGACCATGGACGAGTTCTGCTTTTCCACGCCGCGCATCATCATGCACATGTGCTGGGCCTGGATCACCACCGCGACGCCGAGGGCGCCGGTGACCTGCTGGACCGCCTCGGCGATCTGCCGGCTCATGTTCTCCTGGATCTGCAGGCGGCGGGCGTACATGTCGACGATCCGCGCGACCTTCGACAGGCCGAGCACCTTGCCGTTCGGAATATAGGCCACGTGGGCCTTGCCGATGAAGGGCAGCAGGTGGTGCTCGCAGAGCGAGTACAGCTCGATGTCCTTGACCAATACCATTTCGCTGTTGTCGGAGCTGAACAGGGCACCGTTGACGACTTCTTCCAGGCTCTGTTGGTAGCCGCGGCACAGGTACTTCATGGCCTTGGCGGCACGCTTGGGCGTGTCCAGCAGACCTTCGCGGTTAACGTCCTCGCCGAGCTGGGTGAGGATCGAGGAGTAGTGTTGTTCCAGGGACATGAGCGTTCCAGTCAGACGATTACCAGCGCGGAGGGTAGGACGTCGCCGGGCCGCTGGCAAGACTCGGCGCTTGCCGGCTACTCGTCGCGGCCTTCGAGCATGGTCCTGCGCAGTATCACGTAGACCGAGCCGGTGCCGCCGTGGCGTGGCAGGCAGGAGGTGAAACCGAGCACCTGCGGGTGTTGGCGCAACCAGGTATTGACGTGGCTTTTCACCAGCGGGCTGCGTCCGTCCTTGCGCGCGGCCTTGCCATGGGTCACGCGCACGCAGCGGATTTCCAGGCGGGTGGCCTCGGCAAGGAAGTCCCATAGCGTCTGCCGGGCCTTCTCCACGCTCATGCCGTGCAGGTCGAGGCTACCGTCGAAGGGCACCAGGCCCTGCTTGAGCTTGCGCAACTGGCTTTCCTGGACGCCGTCGCGGGCCCAGGACAGCTCGTCCTCGGGGCCGACGTCGATGACGAACTGGTCGGACAGGCCGTCGACGCGGATTTCGTCGTTGCGCACGCTGGCATTGAGCTGGCGCTGCTTGAGTTGCTGGCGGTCGTTGCGAGGTTTGCCGGTATCGGCTCGATCGACCGAGATGCGCTTGACGCCGCGCATCTCGCTCTTGAACAGGGAAAAGTCGTCGTCTTGCATGGGAGCCTCCGCGAAGCGGCGCAGTTTACCGGATCGGCCGCACGCCGGCAGCCCGCTCAGTCGCGCTTTTTCATCAGGTTCGGCGACAGGCTCAGGTCGCTGTTGCGGCGGCTGCGACGGCGGCTGAAACGCCAGAAGAACACGCCGAGGCAGAGCGACAGCAGGCCAAGGGCCAGCAATACGCCGCCGGCGGCGGGTTCGATATGCAGCATGCCGACAGCCGGCTGGCGGCCGATCAAGGCCGAGGTGCCGGCCAGCGACAGCAGCACGCCCAGGCTCGCCACCAGGGCCGCGAACGCCGCCGCCAGGCGCCAGCGCCAGACTCTCGGCCGGCGCGGGCGCAGCCGGCGCGCATCGAAACTATCGGACAGCTTCATCCCGACTTCCTCGTGTGTCATCGGGGCTAGGACCGGAACCTTCCGGCCGGGTTCCCGGATTCCCGGGAGCCGTGGGCAAACCGTGCGCCACTCGTCTTCTCGCCGCAAGCCATGGCCCTGCAGGCAGACTAGTCCTCCGCAGGGCGGGAC
>NZ_SCND01000488.1:0-3714 GCF_005503585.1 Pseudomonas sp. 2VD | reverse complement strand
CTTCCTGCGCAGTCTGATGCACCGAGGTCTACGAGGGGTCAAGCTGGTGATCTCCGATGCCCATGAGGGCCTCAAGGCTGCGGTGGCCAAAGTGCTGAAGGCGACCTGGCAGCGCTGCCGGGTGCACTTCATGCGCAACGCCCTGGCGCATGCTAGCAAGGGACAACGCAGTATGGTGGCGGCCTTGCTGCGCACGGCGTTTGCTCAGGACAGCGAGATGGAGGCGCGTCAGCAATGGCGAATGGTGGCGGATCAGTTACGCGAGCGCTTCCCAAGGATCGCCCATCTCATGGACAACACTTTGGTTCGATGAAAAAAAGCCACCCGAAGGTGGCCTATGAGTTCATGCTGCGATGAGTTGTCGTGCCAACGCCATCTCCACCGAATCCCCATCCTGGTTCAACGAGTCGAGACCTGACTCGGGAACGTCTCCCGACGTGCTCTGAGCCACAGCGATCTTCTTGGCCATCAGCTGTAAGCAGGTGATCTGCGAGCTGCCGGCGTAGCCGAAGAACACCACCCTCACCGGGTGCTTCTGCCCGATCCGCCACGACCGCCGCGCGGCCTGCTGCAGGGTGTACACGTTGTAGCCCGTTTGCAGGAACGCGATGGTCGGGAAGTCGAGCAAGTCCAGCCCGGTCTTCACCAGCTCCGGGTTGGTGATCAGCACATCGATGCCGCGATCGACCTGGTCGAGGATCCAATCCTCGCGTCGAGCGGTATCGACCGAAGCACGTAGCACTGCCACCTTCAGCCCGGATTGCTCGAGCACTTTCTTCAGCCTGGACGTGGTGTCGCGCGTCCCGCTGTAGACGGTGTATGCCAGAACCTTGCGGCCCTTCGCTTTCTCCTCGAGGCAGAGGTCCACCAGCGCCTGCTCCTTGGGCATCAACTGCTCGTCGCCGAAGATCGCTGGCACGAAGGCCAGTGTGTCCCGGCTTCGCGGATGCTTGACGATCTCCGGTCGGAAACAGCAGTCCGGCCAAGCCAGCAGCACGTTGAGGACCACGCCCAGGAGCGTGGTATCTCGTCGCGCCAGAGCCTGGCGGAGCTCCGCTGTCAGCGTGGCCGACAGGCGCTGATAGGCCGAAGCCTGTTCAGGCGCCATGGGCACGTCGACGAACTCCTCCTGGTAGTCGGGCAGTACGTTGCCACCGATATCCTTGAGCTTCAGGAACACGGTGAACGGCAATACGAAGCGGTGGATGCCCTTCGGGCCGAAGCCGGGAGCCTTCACCGTGCGTACCGAGAGCTTCTTGCCCCGCGCTGTCTTGTGCGAATCACCATCGCGCTCGGTGTAGATATCCTTGAGCACACCGTGGTCGCGCATGAACGACATGGCTGCGGGAGCCATGCTGCCGCGCGCGTTGGGCCGATAGCCGTCCTCGATCATGCGCTGAGTGAGGATGCGGAACAGGAGGTAGAACAGGTCGTCAGCGTAGCCGCCCATGAGCGTTCCGGTCAGCAGCACGGTTTTCCGTGCCTTGGCTGCGAGAACGCCCATGGCCTGGCCCTGGGCCGAGCCGCTGTTCTTGTACTCATGTCCCTCGTCCACCACCAGCAGGTCGAAGTAGCCATCAGGTAGGTAGCGCTTGATGAACTCGGTCGGTTGGTAGCCGCCTTCACCGAAGCCGAACTCGATGTTTGCCATCGATCGCTCCATGCGTTTGGCCTGCCGATCGCTGAAGACGAAGTTGCCCTTGGCGTCCATCAGGTTGATGAACTCCGAGACGTTGTCCACCAACATCGTGGCCAGGAAGTCCTCGCCGAAGTCGTTCAGCAGGCGCTCCGCCCTGACCGGGCCGATGGTTGGAATCCGACACATCGACGTGAGGATCGTTGCGCGCCGGTTGCCGCCGTTGGGCTTGCCTGGTCGGATCAGCGTCCAGAGCGCCCCACGACAGGAGGAACAGGTACGTCGACGGTCACCACGCTCGAACTCCTCCACCGTGACCAGGTTGCCTTCCAGGTCCTCGAGGACCTGGCCGCAATCCGGGCACGCAGCGAGCAGTTGGCCACCGGCGGCGCGCTTCTTCCAGCAGGCGAGCCGCCAATGGAAACCCATCCGCATCCGCACGCGGCCGAGGATGAAGAACTCCTGGCGCCCGTCGTAGGCGTCGCCCATCTGATCTCGCAGCTTGAGCAGCTTGAGTAGAGTATCTGGGCCATTGAGTACCCAGACGCGGGCGGCTGGGATGGTCTCCAGGATCTCGCGGCGCCACTTGTAGACCAGGTGCGGCGGAGAGACGACCAGGGTCCGGCGATAGCCGGCTGCGTGCATGACCGCTGCGACAGCGATGGCCATCATGGTTTTCCCGGTGCCCATCTCGGCGTTGATGATTCCGGCCTGCTCGTTACGGTCCAGCAGCAGGGCGGTGATGGCCTGGACGACCTCGGCCTGGGCCGCGAAGGGCTTGCGCTTGAGTCGATCCATCACCAACTGGCGGTGAGCGTTGACGGAGCCGGTATAGACCGGGGGGTTGGAGCGATTGAGCGACTCCAGGAGCTCGTTGCCGAACTCGTCGATGAAGTCGGTCAGGTTGATGTTCAGGTGGGAGGCGGCCAGGGCGGCCGGTTGGGTCAGAGCGTTCATGTGCATCTCCTGCAGGTGAAGAGCGGAGCAGGGCGTGCACGGTCCCCTTCGGGTATCGGCATACCCTGCAGGGTGGAGTGGAAGGAATCGCCGCGGGGGCGAGGTCAGTAATCGCTAGGGAGCAAAAGCGTGGTTGAGCTGCGGTCTGCCTCAGTGATGATCCAGAGCCTGGATTCGTCGCCGGCGTCGATGTCGTAGGACGACAGCAGCCGATCGCCGAACTTCAGGGCTCTCTGGTTGGTGTTCCAGTCTTCCTGGTCCAGCGTCCCCCAGTCTCCCGCCAGATGGCGTTTCAGCAAAGGCGCTGGGTTGAGTTGACCGGTTTCCACCAGGTGGCTCACGGCTGCGGTCATTACGACCCGGCCAGGGCTGATCAGCAGCGGTGCGGGTGCGGGGGCCGGCTCAGGTTGGGGCTCTTCAGCTTCTTCCGTGGTCGCGGCCGAGGAGCTGATGGTCAGCACGCGGCCCTGATTGGCCGAGGAGGGTGTCATTTCCCATGCCCGGATGACCGGGATGAAACGGTCGGTGAGGATCCTCACCTCGGTGATGTTGCCGTCGTCGTCCTCAGTGAATTCGGTCTTGCAGACCTTGTCCTTGTAGGTGTCACCCTTCACGACCAGGATCCGGCCCGACTTCGATCGCACGACGCCAGATATCGCGCCGGCGGCCAGGGCCAGGGCCAGGGCCAGGTGCCAGCGAGACAGCTCGCGGACTGGTGGGCGCGGCTGCAGCCCCGCTTGCGCGAAGTGCAGGTTGAAGTCAGGCCAGAGACCTCGCAGCCGCTGGATTTCACCGGCGAACTGCTCCGGCTCCAGGGTTACTCGGTAGAAGTGCTCCAGCTCGCTGGTGGCCGGCAGAACCACGTAGGGTTCCCACGGCCAAGCCGCTGGAATTTCCTCGGCCTTTTCCTGGCCCGCGCCGATCGCCTGCAGGCGAGACCTCACCTGATTGGCGTCCGCCCGGGCCAGGTCTTGCCGACGGACCCGGATGCCGAAGATCACCACCTGCTTGAAGGTAGGATCCGCGGCTGCGTAGATGCGCAGGCCGGTGAAGTGGTTGCTCAACCAGCCAGTCAGCTCATCGTCCAAGACGTAGTGAGGAACAATCAGAACCATGACGCC
>NZ_SCND01000487.1:0-3714 GCF_005503585.1 Pseudomonas sp. 2VD | reverse complement strand
GGACATACATGAAGGCAGTTGTTTGCTCCTGCGAGCTTATCTTTGTTTAAACCGCCTTGGCCCCGAGGTCCATCTGGGCTAGATGAGTAAATATGTGCGCCTTGGCCTCGCGGGATCGCTTTTGCTTCTTCGTCGTCTGTGACGTCCTTACTGCTACCTAGGGCGGGGCCGTGAGCGGGTTCGTTACACCCGCGAAGACTGCACCGGTATCCAGCAAATTCTGCCTCTTGGCGCCGAAGCGGAACTGAGAATTTGGGCTTCAGCTCTGGTGTCTCATTGTTCAAGGCCGTATCTCCGACGAACGCCGTGTCAGTTCAAAGTCTACAACAATGACCTGTGACTTCTGTGCCATAGCCAAACCAGTAGCATCAATACTCATCGTATCAGTCGAGAGATTATAGCGCTATCTCGTACGATTCTCTTGGGCTTTAGGATTATCTTAACGTCCGCTCTTGGCCGACAGCTGCCTCCCGCCAACGATAGAGACGGGCCGTGGGGGTATGTTAGAGTAGGAAAAGTAGATCTTTCCCCTTTGCTGCAGCTTTTGGGATACTCCCAAGTCAGACTGGATTCGCCCAAAGCAACACTTAGAATTTGACATTTGCCAGCGCCCTATATTGCATAGGCTAGGGGGCCGTTTAGGCTTATAAGGCTTCGTATAGAACTCAAAGGCAACTCAACTGTGACCGCGCCCGCAGCCCCTGGAGCCACCTCATACTCATCAAAGCACAATGAAAGGTAGTTGCCATCAAAGAAATAGCACTGATCTTCCTCTAATCCCTGAAAGAACTCGCCATAACCATTTTTTTTAAGCTCAGCCAAGACTAACTTGTTCAGTGTTTCGGCGTAGCCCGATTTAAATAGATCCTTGAATTCAACTCTCCCGCCAGTTTTCAAGTTCAGGTTTGTGCTTGTTATTACATTGCCTGCACCACCGGCTCCATGGCCATAGTAGGTGCCATAAGAGACAATGCTCAATAGATCCCCTTTTATTGTGTGGCTACCTACTCTGTAATGCCAATTCTCTGCCTCGTATTCTTTATCAGCTCCCGCGTCAGCTACGAGTGCGTCGTTGATAAGCTTCTGAACACCCATATTTCCTAAGTTGCGTAGCTGTACATACTCAATATCTATCTCTACCGTCCACTTTGGGTCGTTAGGGTTGGGTTTGGTTTCTTTTCTTTCCTGAATAATTAGCCGGGGGAGGGGGGTGTCAGCTGAAATATTCTTCACCACAGGTTCTTCTTTGGTTTTCAATTGCAGGAAGAACCAAAAAACAAGGCCTAAAATAGCTATCAAAAACGTAAATACAATTATTCTGTTGATTATCTTGAATGAGTGTTCCTTTGTCATTTTTGAAAGAAATTTTGCTCCAATAATTTTTCTGAATAGTAGAAAAAGAACGCCTACGCAAAAGCCACCTAAACCGGTTGAGCCTATTAGGTTTTTTAGTAAATCTAATTCCATGTTCTATCTATTTCCTTGATGATGTTAGGCGGGGGTATGGCTGCAGGTACGAGATATAGGTAAAAATTTTAATCCAGATATTTCGTATAGTGTTAATTCTCTATGCTCAGTCCCCTTGCGCCAATTGTCTCAAGCCTTTCAGACGCGACACGGGCAGAGGAGGAAAGGCGAAAAGACCTACCTGTGGGTGTGATGTCGTAGGCACTGCGTCTATGGTTCCAATTTGCGTTAAGCGCCGCGTTCCGTGAGGATCTGCTTCTGGCCGTTCTCTGCCCATCATGTTGACAAAGCGTTCCGATCATCGGCAGCAAACGGCATAAAAGGCTGCCGATAGCGGAGGAGAGGTCGCCCCAACTCACGTGGGGCAGGGCGACTGGGGCTGTCTATTTGCGGACTTCTTGTGGGTTTCCGGCAAGGCTTCGGGTATAAGTCAGGTCGTTAACTTTGATAGGGTCTGCCTTAATCCAATTGTTCTCTGAGTTGCAGTTGGTGCACATTAATTTGGTGCCGTCTTCGGTGAGTGCGTACTTTGTCGAAGAGTCATCCGAGACCAAAACCAGTTCATCACCTTCGACTTCAAATCTGCGATCCATCGAAATCAGCTTGGCGGCACTGCTATAGTTGAATGCCCAGTGCTTTACGCCCTTCTCAGGGCTTATCGACATGATGAAGAGCGAGTCATCTTTATAGTGACGTTTGGCTACCCAGTCACCATCGAACTTGACCAGCTTTGCGGCCTCCGCTCTACGCTTCTCTTCCTCCTGTGCTGCCGCTTGGCGCTTCTCTTCCTGCTCCTTCAGCATCGAGTCTACGTCATAAGGCTTAGTACTGACCTGTGCCCACTTGGTTGGCAGCCGAATTGAGCGTTCTTCGCAATTCAGGCAGTCCAGTCCACGTTCATCTTCGGCACGTTTAAAGGTCAGGTGGACATTCTCTTTGGAAGAGTCCAGTAGGAGCTTCTCATTCTTGTAATCCACTGTGAAGTCGGTTAATCCGCTGATTTCTGCCGTGGATTTATTAACAAGGAAAATTTTGGCATTGTCGCCTGATATGTTCAGTACCAGATGCTTGCCATAGGGGCCGTCTGAACTGTACGCGCCGCTGAAGTCTTCTCCCCCGCATCCTGCCAAACTTCCAGCGGCTACGATTGCGGCTCCAAATTTCATCATGTGATTCACAGATTAAGTCCTTTCAATGAGAGCTAAATGAATTAGGGGGCCTAAAGATGTGGCCAGATTGCTGCGTTGTTACCCTAATTCCGCGCTACGTGTGCCAGAAGCCGGTCAGCACGCAGGGCGAGGCAGCCCATACCAGCATGCGGTGGCATTTTGACATCAAAAAACTGACTAGTGCCAGTCGCTAGGAGGGACGGCGGGGGAGAGGAGCAGGAGGCGTGAAATGGAAAGAGGAGCCTAGGCTCCTCATTCGTTGATCCCTTTTGTAGGGAAAGCGGGGCTCTGAGACCCCTTGTTAAAAGGAGGAGGTTGTCTGCAGATGCAGATCGGACCGCCTCTCAGTACTTGCCACACACAGCGACTACGCTGGATTTACCCCTCCGCTTCGTGCGCTGGACCGGCCAAGTCGAATGATGCTAACTCGCCAGCATCTACGTTTTCAAGCCAAACTCCGTCGCCAATTGCTGGCGTTGGATGAGCTGATCTTCGTGCAGGAGCTCCTTCCAGCATGACTCTGCGAGATGCCGTCGTGCTTGATCGAGGCTCTCATTAAGGATGGCCAGCAGGGCGCCTTGAGCGAGTTCGTCTGTACTCATCAATGCAATTGCACGTAGTGGGTAGCGTTCCGCGTCTGTCATGTGGGCAAGTCTCCTCTGAGAGCCTCTCTAGCTGCCGTTATCTTTTTCGTATGCTGCAGGCCGATTCATGCTTTGGTCAGAGAGACCAGAATTCCGATTGGCAGGCCGATCAGAATGCACACGAAAATTCGAGCTGCTTCGCGTTGACCCAGGGGCCAGCACAGCATTGCCAGGCAAGCTGTGTTGATCCAGGCGAGTGATCCCCAGAGCGCAACAGCTGGGTATGGCAGCGCAGTGTGTGCCTGCAACACGTTGATCAACACGACTGGGGGAAGGATTAGTAGTAACCAGGCGGCAACGATTACAAGCCGAATATTCATCCTAGGGATGGTCTGAAGTAGCCATGTATTTCCCCGGCATACCACCTAGCGCAACTTTTAAACTCGCCAAATGATCAAAAAACAATCAATTCGACGAGTATTTCTTACATTTTC
>NZ_SCND01000486.1:0-3733 GCF_005503585.1 Pseudomonas sp. 2VD | reverse complement strand
AGCCCGGTCCCTTCGCCATCAGCAACGTGCCGTATATCAACGGAGCCGGCGAAGCCACGGTGGTGACCACCGACGCCCAGGGCCGACAAGTGGTGACCAGCCTGCCGTTCTACGTATCCAACACCCTGCTGGCGCGCGGCCTGAGCGATTTCGACCTGTCCGTCGGGCGTCTGCGCGACGACTACGGCCTGCGCAACTTCTCCTATGCCGACAATGCCGCCAGCGGCATCTACCGCTACGGCGTCAGCGACCGCCTGACCCTCTCCACCCACGCCGAGGCCGCCAGCGACCTGCGCCTGCTCGGCATCGGCGGCGACATCGCCGTGGCCACCTTCGGCACCCTCAGCCTGGCGGCCAGCGGCAGCGACGGCCAGGGCGACAGCGGCCAGCAATACCTGCTCGGCTACTCCTACTATTCGCGACGGCTCGGCCTCAGCCTGCAACACATCGAGCGCAGCGCCGGCTATGGCGACCTCGGCACCTGGGACGGCGAGTACCAGTTGAGCCGGCGCACCGACCAGGCTACCGCCAGCCTGACCTTCGACGAGCAGGGCACCATCGGTGCCGGCTACTTCGACATCCGCGCCCGCGACGGCAGCCGCACGCGCCTGGCCAACCTCTCCTACAGCCGCCCGATCGGCAGCCGTAGCAGCTTCTACCTGGCGCTGAACAAGGATCTCGACGGCGACGGCTACAGCGCGCTGATGCAACTGGTGATTCCCTTCGACATCAACGGCCTGCTGAACATCGGCGTCACCCGCGACAGCGACCGGCGCTACAGCGAGCGGGTGATCTGGAGCCGCTCCACGCCGAGCCAGGGCGGCCTCGGCTGGAACCTCGGCTATGGCGGCGGCGCCAGCCGCTACCAGCAGGCCGACCTGACCTGGCGCATGCAGAACGTGCAACTGCAGGGCGGCCTCTATGGCGAGACCGGCAACTACACGCGCTGGGCCGATCTCAGCGGCTCGCTGGTATGGATGGACAACGCCATGTTCGCCAGCAACCGGATCAACGACGCCTTCGTCCTGGTCAGCACCAAGGGTTATCCACAGGTGCCGATCCGCTACGAGAACCAACTGATGGGCAGTACCGACGACAACGGCCATCTGCTGGTGCCCTGGGTCGCGGCCTACTACCCGGCGAAGTTCCAGATCGAGCCGCTGGACCTTCCGGCCAACGTCAGCGCGCCCGAAGTCGAGCAGCGCGTGGCGGTACGCCAGGGCAGCGGCCTGCTGCTGGATTTCCCGATCCGTGCCGTGGTCGCCGCCAGCATCAGCCTGGTGGACGAGCGCGGCGAACCGCTGCCGCTGGGTAGCCGGGCCGAAGAAACCGGCAGCGGCCAGCGCGCCAGCGTCGGCTGGGACGGCCAGGTCTATTTCGAAGGATTGCAAAGCGACAACCAGCTACGCGTGGTCCGCCCCGACGGCCGGGCCTGCCAGGCACGCTTCCGCCTGGACACGCGCAAACCCACCGTCAGCCAGGTCGGCCCGCTGACCTGCTCGGCCCCCATCGGAGATACGCCATGAGCCGCCACTCCACGTCCGCCTGCCTGCTCGGCTTCGCTACGCTCTGCGCCAGCCCGTTGCTGCTCGCCGCCTGCACCACCAGCTCCGGCACCGGCAATTTCGGCAGCCTGAGCTCGTTCACCGTGGCCAGCACCGCACAGACCATCACCGGCACCACCGGCTTCAAGTGCACCGGCAGCCTGTTGTCGATCCTCA
This sequence comes from Pseudomonas sp. 2VD, assembly GCF_005503585.1. Classification (NCBI taxonomy): domain Bacteria; kingdom Pseudomonadati; phylum Pseudomonadota; class Gammaproteobacteria; order Pseudomonadales; family Pseudomonadaceae; genus Pseudomonas; species Pseudomonas sp. 2VD. Next base: position 2,012 of record NZ_SCND01000486.1, on the reverse strand, counting down.
GCACCAACACCATCGACGCGACCATCGCCAGCACCGCCAATCCGCTGGGCACCACGCCGCGGCTGTACAATGCCGCCAGCGGCACCTACCTGCCCTACAGCATCTGCAAGGACAACGGCTGCGGCACCGTCTACAACGTCGGCTCGACGGTACGCTGGAGCAGCACCACCTTCCTCGGCATCCTCGGCCTGTTCAACGCCACCGACGGCAGCCTGCCGCTGTACCTGCGCACCGCCACCGGGGTGACCCTGCCGGCCGGCACCTATACCGATACCATCGGCCTGAACTGGGCCTGGCACCTGTGCGCGGCGGGCATCGGCCCAGTCTGCGTATACGACGACGGCACCGCCAGCAGCAGCGTCAACGTTACCCTGACGGTGCTCAAGGACTGCTTCATCGACAGCGCTCCGGACCTCAGCTTCGGCAGCGCCGCGCTGGTCTCGGCCTTCACCGCGGTGAACCAGAACATTGGCGTGCGCTGCACCCTGAACGCCACCTATACCATCGGCTTCGACAACGGCAACAACTTCAGCGGCGGCTGGCGGCGAATGCTCAGCGGCGCCAACGCGATCCAGTACAACCTCTACAAACCGGGCGACTCGACGGTCTGGACCACCAGCAACACCCAGGCAGGCACCGGTAGCGGCGCAGCGCAGAACGTGCCGTACCGGGCCATCGTCAACCCGGCACAGGGCAACGTCCCCGCCGGTACCTACAGCGATACCGTGCGGGTCATCCTCACCTACTGAGTCAGGCCGGCTGCCGGGACGCCTTCCAATCCTCGCCGTCCTCGCCTTCCCGTCGCAGGCTCCAGTCCTTCAGGTGCTCCAGGCTGGCGCGATAGGGCTTGAGGCCGATCCCCAGCAGGACCACCGCGCCAAGCACCGCGGCCAGGGTCACCAGCAGCAGCGAGTAGCGCAGCGCCATGTCGTCGGCGAAGACGAAATCGGTGACCAGCGCCACCGCCGTCGGGCCCACGCCGAGACCGAACAGGGTGACCACGAACAGGTAGATCGCCGAGGCCTGGCCGCGCATCGAGTTGGGCATGATCTCCTGGATCGCCGCCGGGGCCACGCCGAACGGCATGCTCAGGAAGAACACCGTCGGCGCCATCAGCGCCGCCGCCCAATTGGCGTTGTCCAGCAGCGGATAGACCAGGGTGAAGGGAATCACCGCCCAGGCGGCGAGCAGCCCGACGCGCATGTTCGCGTCGCTGCGCCCGCGCTTCGCCCAGTAGTCGGCCAGGCGCCCGCCGAAGACGATGCCGAGACAGCCGAACACCGCGACGATGCTGCCGTAGACCACCCCGACATGACCGGCGTCCCAGCCGTGGGTGCGGACGAAGAAGGTCGGCACCCAGGCGCCGCTGCCGTAGCCGGCGAAGGACAGGCAGGCGAAACCGAAGTTGTGGCAGAGCACGGTCTTGCGGTTGGCCCGCAGGTAGGCGCCGACCTCGCCCAGCGGCACCGCCACGCCTGCGCCGACTCCGCGCCGAGCCGGCTCGCGGATCGCCAGCAGCAACAGGCAGAAGAGCACGCCGGCGGCGCCGAGGATGAGGAAGATCAGTTGCCACGGGCGCACCTCGCCGAACAGCGGCAGGTGCACGTCGCCCTGGGCCGAGGCGAACTTGATCACCAGCCCGCCGAGCAGGAAGGCCAGCCCCGAGCCCAGGTAGATGCCCATCGAGTAGACGCTGATCGCCGTCGCCCGACGCTCGCGCGGGAAGCTGTCGGCGATCAGCGAATAGGCCGCTGGCGACAGCGCCGCCTCGCCGACCCCGACGCCGACCCGGAAGGTGAGGAATTGCCAATAGCTGCGCGCCAGACCGCAGGCCGCGGTCATCGCGCTCCACACCAGCACGCCGAACAGGATCAGACCGCGCCGGCTGCGGTTGTCGGCCATGCGTCCGAGCGGGATACCGCAAAGGGTGTAGAACAGGGCGAAGGACAAGCCCATCAGCAGGCTCATTTCCGTGTCGCTGATGGCCAGGTCGCGGCGGATCGGGCCGACCA
>NZ_SCND01000485.1:0-3734 GCF_005503585.1 Pseudomonas sp. 2VD | reverse complement strand
GTTCATGGCGCGGTGGATGGCTGGCGGGTGCCCAGGGTGCAGCGCCCGGCGCGCGGATGCAAGCATCGCGCGCCGGGCGGGGCGTTTCAGCGGCGAACGGCGTTGGTGATCCAGGGCTCCAGGCGCTGGCCGAAGCTGAGGTGCAGTTCCAGCGGCGCTAGCCGGTAGTTTTGTCCGTCGACCTTGGCGAATACCGCGTGCCATTGTCGTGGCACGTTGATTGCGGCGAGGTCGGTACGGCTGATGTAGCCGCCGACCAGCGTCCTGCCTTCGTCGACCGCGGACCAGGGACGCACCCGGCCCTTGACGATGGCGTAGCGCTGGCGCTCGGGGTAGCGCTGGCGCAGGGCGGCCAGGTCGAGGCCGGCGTCGACGATGAACAGTCGGCTGGCCTCTCCCTGCTCATGCTTCAGTTGGTGGCGAGCGGCTTCCATCTGGCTGGACAGCATTTCGTCCTTGGGCAGGGCCTTGCTGCGGGCGCGGGCCTCGGCCAGGCGCTCCTCGGCCAGGCGTACTTCGCGGCGATAGGCCGGGCCGTCGAGCTCCAGGACCAGTAGCACCTGTTTTTCCTGTTGGCGGCGGTAGCGCCGTACGCTCTCTTCGTCGAGCGCGTCCGGGATGCTGAAACCGAGGGCGCGCATCTGCTCGGGCGGCAGCGGGGGCGCGAGGTCATTGGGCGGCTCGCCGTTCGGCGAGCGAAGCTCCAGGCGCAGTTCGACGCCACTGTTCTCTTCGCTCCAGAAGCCGTAGGACCAGTTGCGCTGGAGTTCGCGCTGACTGAGCACCAACTTGCTTTCGGCCTCGCCGGACCGGTTCCAGGCGACGCCACCGAGGGCGGCCAGGTTCGCCGCCAGCAGCAGGAGGCTGCCGGCGACCAGGGCGTTGCGACGGTTGCGATTCATGCGTCAGTCCTCGCGGCGATGCCCAGGGGCGTGCGCAGGCGGCGCAGGACCAGCAGGATCAGCAGGGCGCTGAGGCCGAGCACCAGGAAGAACAGGTACTTCGGCATCGCTTCCCACCACCAGTCGAAGAACTTGGTGTAGAGGAAGATGACGAAGAAGGTGATCCCGGTATTGCTCACGTCGGCCCAGTTGCGTCGCGCGCCGAGCCAGATCACCAGGGCGGCGGCGACGAAGCCGGCGACCTGGTAGAGCCCCTCGATGAGCGCCGACGGCAGCGCCAGGTAGCTGCCTGAGCCCCAGTTGGCCAGCACCAGCATCGGCAGGAACAGGCCGAGCAGGGCGAACACCCGGTAGATCACGGCGAAGCCGCTGAAGTTGCGCTGCTCGAAGCACAGCGGCACGGCGAAGATCAGCGCGGCGGCGGGGAAGAAGTTCTCCGGTCGCTCGCCTACGCCCAGCCAGTAGCCGCCGCCCCAGGTGCCGACGCGCGCGGCGATGAAACCCATCACGCAGAGGATCGCCGCCGCCAGCAGCAGGCGGGCGTTGCACAGGTAGGCCAGGAGCAGGGCGTAGAGCGCCCAGGGCACCAGGGCCAGGTCGCTGGGGGTGACGTTGAATATCTGCCCGAGCATGGTCAGGTCGAGGACGAAGCAGGCGAACGCGACCATCGCCGCCAGCTTGCTGAAGTAGCCAGAGGTGTCCTTGGTCTGGACCCAGAGTGTGGCGAAGAACGCGACGAAGGCGCTGCCGACCAGGATCGCCACCTGGGCGACGGTAGGGAACAGGCCCCAGAAGCGATAGAACAGCAGGAACACGCTGGCGGCGAAGGCCAGGGCGCCGAAGAACGAGGCCACCCGCATGCCCAGCGAAAGTTGCTGGCTGCGCAGGTCGTGGTCGATGTCGAAACGGTCGCGGTAGCTGTCCAGCAGGGCCAGGTGATAGTCGGCGAGTTGCCGGGCCTGGGTCGGTTCGAGGCGGAACGCCTGCTCCTGGTCGAGGCGTTGCAGCTCGCGCTGGAACACCAGAATGTCGTTGGCGCGCTGCTGTGCCTGGGCGCGGTCGATGGGTTGCATGCATGCTCCTTGAGCCTTGCCGGCGGGGCCGACAGTCCTTGATCCGCGCACTCTACCGAGAAACGCCGGCGGCGGTCACGCCCTGGAGGGGCCTGTCGTTGGTCGGATTCAGGGAATTTCCGTTTTTCCCTTCGGTCTCTAGTGCAGCCGGGTTGCAACCGCCGCAACCGGCTTCCCGCTCCATCGGGATCTTGTCCAGGCGTGGTTCGGCTGCGTTCTGCGATGAAGGAGAATGCTGATGGTCATGCGATTGATCGGGCTGCTGCCGGCGGCCTTCCTGGGGAGCGGTTGCAGCGGGGGGCCGGGCGCCTGCGTCGAACTGGACTTCGACCAGGGTTACTACGGCTACCATCGCGGTGGCCCGCCCCATTGTCCTCCAGGCCAGGCCAAGAAAGGCTGGTGCTGAGCCCGCTCCCTTTTCCCGAGTCTTCACGTCGTATGCGCGCCTCGCAGCGTCGCCGGTTGTCCGGCTGGCGGCGGGGCCGCAGGAGGCTGCCATGTGGCGCACATTCCTGAGAGTCCCGCTTCTTCTGCTTCTCGCCAGCCTGGGCGGCTGCGCGGTGTATGACTACGACTACGATGACGGCGACTGGCGCCGCTATCGCGGCCAGCCCTACGCCTACGAAGTGCCACGCTATCGCGTCTACGACGATGGCTGGCGTAGCGAACGGCGCTACTACTCGACGCGCTACTACGACCAACGCTACTACCCGGCGCCACGCCGCTACGATGGCCACCGCGACTACCGGCGCGAGCAATATCGCTACCCGCAGCGCCACCACGAATCGCGCCCGGCCCATCGCGGCGAGCGGCATCCGGGCAACTGGCAGCGCGGTGGCCAGCCGCAATGGCGCGGGCATTCTCCGCAACGCTGGCAGCAACACGGTGGGCAGGATCGTTCGGGACACCAGGGCCAGCAGGGCGGGACACCTCGCTGGCGCAACTGAGGTGCGCAAGGAAAGGCGGCGCCTGCGGGCGCCGTCGTGCTTTCCAGTCGAAAGTGCGGACCCTCTTGGCGCATTTGCTCGGCACACTCTGCCGATACCGAAACGAGGAGGTTCCCATGAGTCATTTTCTGTCGTTCGCCAAGGGCGCCCTGGCGATGTTCTGGCTCGTCGCGCTGGTCAACCTGGCCTACCCGCTGGGCGAGTTGCATCGACCGACCCTGCTGTTGTCCGGCGTGCTGGTGCTGGTCCATGCCGCCGAGATCCTGCTGCTCAACGGGCGTCTCAAGGCGCGCCCGGCACCTTGGCTGGAGCGCCTCCAGGTGCTGCTGTTCGGCGTCCTGCACCTGCGTAGCCTCGGCTGATTTACCCAGGCTTTACTCTCGCCGCGGGCACCGCCCGCGCGCCGCGCAGTCCGATGTGCAGGTTCCGGAACAGGCAATCCTCCCGCATCCGCAGGAGAGGCCGGAACCGCACAGGAGGCGCCATGCGTCGTTTGCTTTCCCTGCTGATCCTCGTCCTGCCGCTGTCGGCCTGCGTGGTCTACGACCGCAACGACCACCGGCATCGTCCCGACTACCGCTACGAGCGCTATCACGACCGCGACCGTGACAACCGCGGGCGCGACTGGAACCGTTCCTGGCAGGAGCGCCGCGACGACGCTCGCTGGCGCTGATCCTCAGGTGGCGGCGAAGCGCCGGTCCTGTTCCAGCACCCGCTCGACGAACACCGCCGCGGCCGGCGACAGGCTGCGGCCGGCACGGCTGACCAGACCGTAGGCGGAGCCCTTGGCGCGGGCGGGTTCGGCGCCGACG
>NZ_SCND01000484.1:0-3746 GCF_005503585.1 Pseudomonas sp. 2VD | reverse complement strand
ATCCACAACTGCGCGGCGTGGGCGTGGCGCTCGTCGGGCAGCGACTCCTCGGTGTGGGCGATGCCATGGCCGGCGGTCATCAGGTTGACCTGGCCCGGACGGATCACCTGGACGTTGCCCAGGCTGTCGCGGTGCAACGCCTCGCCCTGGATCATCCAGGTGAAGGTCTGCAGGCCGATGTGCGGGTGCGGGCCCACGGCCAGGCCGCCGCCGGGTTCGAATTCGGCGGGACCGGCATGGTCGAGGAAGCACCAGGCACCGATCATCCGCCGCTGGCGCGACGGCATCAGCCGACTGACGGTGATCCCGCCGCCGATTTCCGCGGCACGCGCGGTGACTCGTTGCAGCAGGTGTTCGCGGCGCTCCGGACAGTCCCGCGAGGAGGACAGGTCGCAGCGCTCTTCGGTATTGCTCATGTTCAGGCTCTCCGGTGACGAGGCATTCAACCGCGCAGGCGGCGCACCCATAGCTGCAGGGCCTGCAACTGCTGCTGGATCAGCTCGCGCGCCTTGTCGTCGAGCAACCGGCCCTGGGCGTCGAAGGCGTTCTGCGCGCTGGAGATCATCACTTCCGGCTTGTTCAGCGGATGAACGTCGAGGAACACCAGCGTCTGGCGCAGGTGATACTGCGCCCGCGCGGTGCCGAAACGCCCGGCGCTGGCGCCGAGGATCGCCGCCGGCTTGCCGGAGAACGGCTGCTCCGGCGGCCGCGAGGCCCAGTCGATGGCATTCTTCAGCACCCCGGCCATCGAATAGTTGTATTCCGGGGTGGCGAACAGCAGCGCGTCCGCCGCGCGGATCTGCTCGCGGAAGCGTTCCACCGCGGGCGGGAAGCCGAGGGCGTAGACGTCCTCGTTGTACAGCGGGATGCCGGAGATGTCCGCCAATTCGATGCTCATGCCCGGCGGAACCAGACCGATCGCCTCCTGCAGCGCCGCGCTGTTGTAGGAGCCGCTGCGCAGGCTGCCGGAAATGCCCAATACCTTGATGTCGTCGCTCATGCCGTGCTCCTCGATGTGTGTGCGGGGTTCAGTCGCGCAGTTGGCTGCTGACGCTGACCTCTCCGGAGAGTACACGATGGATCGGGCAGGCATTGGCGATCTCCAGCAGACGCTGGCGTTGCTCGGCGTCGAGATCGCCGGCCAGGCGGATGTCGCGGCGGATATGGGTGAAAGGCTCCGGCTTGGTGCGTTCCTCGACGATGTCCAGTTGCACGTCGATGCCTTCCAGCGGCCACTCCTTGCGCTGCGCGTACATCGCCACGGTGATCGCCGTGCAGGCGCCCAGCGCCGAGAGCAGGATCTCGTGCGGCGAGGGACCGCTGTCGCCGCCGCCGAGGGCGGCCGGCACGTCGCTCAGCCACTGGTGGCTGTCGTCGCCGAGGGTCACGCGGTAAGGGGTGGTGCCGAGGGAAGCGTTGACGACCTGGGTAGCCATGGGGTTTCTCCTGTGCATGGGGGGCGTGCCGGAACCTCGGGTTCCGGCGAAGCGGCGTTCCGATGAAAACACCTGGACGGAAAACGACACAAGGCACCCGATGGTCGGAGTGCCTTGTGTCCGGGACAGCGGCGAAGCCGGCTTACTTCTTCGTGCCGAAGCTCTGGATCAGGTTGGCGTACGCCGGCAGGTGGCCGCCGAGGATGGCACCGAAGCCTTCGATGTCGTTGCGCCAGTCGCGGTGCAGTTCGCAGCCGACGCTGAACCAGTTCATCAGTTGCGCGCCGGCGGCGGTCATGCGCGCCCAGGCGGCGTCGCGCACCACCGGGTTGAAGGTGCCGGAGGCGTCGGTGACGACGAATACGTCAAACCCTTCCTCCAGCGCCGAGAGGGTCGGGAAGGCTACGCAGACATCGGTCACCACGCCGGCGATGATCAGTTGCTTCTTGCCGGTGGCCTTGACCGCCTTGACGAAGTCCTCGTTGTCCCAGGCGTTGATGTTGCCGGGGCGGGCGATGTACGGGGCCTGCGGGAACATTTCCTTGAGTTCCGGCACCAGCGGGCCGTTGGGGCCGTCCTCGAAGCTGGTGGTGAGGATGGTCGGCAGGTTGAAGAACCTGGCGATGTCGGCCAATGCCAGGACGTTGTTCTTGAACTCGTCCGGGCTGAAATCGCGGACCAGGGAGAGCAGGCCTGCCTGGTGGTCGACGAACAGCACCGCCGCATCGTTCTTGTCGAGTCGCTTGTAGGTGAAGGACATGGTGTTTCTCCGGTCTCGGGCGGCGTCCGTCGCCGCGCGGTGTGAAACGAAGCGCCTCCTGGGAGGCATGCATGGGCGGTCTCGGGAGCGCACGCCGCCCATCAAGAGTAGTGACAGCGACAGCGATTTACCGCCCGGCAAAATGCGAAAACGGTGTTCTCGATACCAGAACAATGCCATTCCCCGGGCGCGCTACGCTTGCCCTGCCATTGCCGTTCCTGCACGTTCGACGCGCGCGTCCCCTTACCAGGAGTTCTCCCGCATGCGACAGTCTGCCTCCCGATTGTTTCGAGATTCGCCATGAGCCTGCGCCTTGAAGACATACAGGCCTTCCTCAACGTGGTCGAGCTGGGCAGCATCAGCGCCGCCGCCGAACGCATGAGCCTGTCCAAGTCCGTGATCAGCAAACGCGTCAGCGACCTGGAGCGCCACCTCGGCGTGCGCCTGCTCTACCGCTCGACGCGCAACGTCGAGCCGACCGAGGCCGGCGGCTTCTTCTACAAGTCGGCCAAGGCCTCGCTGCAGGACCTGAACAACGCCGCGGAAAGCGTGGCCCTGCGCGAGAACGACCTGTGCGGGGAATTGCGGGTGATGGCGCCGATGAGCTTCGGCACGCTCTGGCTGGGGCCGCTGGTGATGGAATTCATGGCGCGCAACCCGCGCCTGGAAGTGGTCCTGCAACTGGACGACCGGATCGTCGACTTCGAGAAGGAAGGCTATGACCTGGCGATCCGCATCACCCGCCTGCAGGACAGCTCGCTGATCGCCCGCCAACTGGGCACCAGCCGCCGGGTAGTGTGTTGCAGCCCGGAATACCTGGAACGGCATGGCCCGCTGCAACGCATCGAAGACATTCTCTGCCATCCCTGCATCGGCTACAGCCACAACACCCCGTCGCAGCTATGGAGCTTCGAGCCGCGGGTGGCCGGCGAGCCGGCGCGGATGATCACCCCGCGCGGACGCTTCAACACCAACAACGGCCAGACCATGCGCGACGCCGCGGTACGCGGCCTGGGCCTGGCGATGCTGCCGCTGTTCATCGCCGCCGAAGACCTGGCCGCCGGCCGGCTGGTCGAGGCCCTGCCCCAGGAGCGGCCGCTGGACGACCTGATCTACGCCATGTATTCGCGAGCGGCGACCCTCTCGCCGAAGGTGAAGCTGTTCGTCCAGTTTCTCCAGCAGGCCCTGGGCAGCCCGCCGTGGGGCGTACGCTGAGCCTCGCTCAGCGCTTGCGGCAGACGCTCAGCCCGTCGCCGATCGGCAGCAGCGAGTAGTCCACCCGCGCGTCGTTCTTCAGCGCCAGGTTGAGCTGCTGGATGCCGCGGGTATCCGCACTCTTCGGCTGCGCTTCGAGCACCCGGCCGCTCCACAGCACGTTGTCGAAAAGCACCAGCCCACCCTGGCGCACCAGCGCCAGCGCGGCCTCCAGGTATTCGGGGTAGTTGGCCTTGTCGGCGTCGATGAAGGCCAGGTCGAATTGCCCGGCCAGACCTTCGTCGAGCAACGCACGCAGGGTTTCCAGGGCGGGCCCGAGGCGCCGCTCGATGCGC
>NZ_SCND01000483.1:0-3746 GCF_005503585.1 Pseudomonas sp. 2VD | reverse complement strand
CGAGGCGAGTGCCGGCAGGAAGCCGGCGAACAGGTAGCGACGCATGTCAGCGCAGCTTCTTGATGCGTTCGCTGGGACTGATCACGTCGGTCAGGCGGATGCCGAACTTCTCGTTCACCACCACCACCTCGCCGTGGGCGATCAGGGTGCCGTTGACCAGTACGTCCAGCGGCTCGCCGGCCAGGCGATCGAGTTCGATCACCGACCCCTGGTTCAGCTGCAGCAGGTTGCGGATGCTGATGTCGGTATGCCCGACCTCCATGGAAATGGTCACCGGGATGTCCAGGATCACATCCAGGTTGGGCCCCTCCAGGCCGGAAATGGTCGGCGCCTTCGGCGAAGCGCCGAACTCTTCCATCGGCGCCCGCGGGGTGCTCGGCTCCGCCACGGGGGTCGCGCCGCCCTGGGCCATCAGCGCATCGATGTCGTCCTGGCTGGCGTCGCCCGCCTCGGCCAGCGCCGCCGCCCACTCGTCGGCCAGTGCCTGTTCCTCGGTGGTCACTTTTTCTTCGTCTGCCATGGTTCGTCTTTCCTCCGGGGGAAGCGATCAGCGCGAGCGCTCGACCGCTTCGAGAATCTGTAGCGCCAGGTTGCCCTTGTGGGCGCCCAGCTTGACCTTGAAGGCGGGCACGCCGTTGGCGCGCATCACCATGTGTTCCGGCATCTCCACCGGGATCACGTCGCCCGGCTGCATGTGCAGGATGTCGCGCAGCTTGAGCTGGCGGCGGACCACGGTGGCGCCGAGCGGTACCTGGACGTCGAGCACGTCCTCGCGCAGGGCCTTGATCCAGCGCTCGTCCTGGTCGTCGTGGTCGGACTGGAAACCGGCGTCGAGCATCTCGCGGATCGGCTCGATCATCGAATAGGGCATGGTGATGTGCAGGTCGCCGCCACCGCCGTCCAGTTCGATGTGGAAGGTGGAGACCACCACCACCTCGCTGGGACTGACGATGTTGGCCATGGCCGGGTTGACCTCCGAGTTGACGTACTCGAAGTTCATCTCCAGCACCGCCTGCCAGGCTTCCTTCAGATCGACGAAGGCCTGCTCCAGCACCATCCGCACCACCCGCAGTTCGGTCGGGGTGAACTCGCGGCCCTCGATCTTGGCGTGGCGGCCGTCGCCGCCGAAGAAGTTGTCCACCAGCTTGAACACCAGCTTGGCGTCGAGGATGAACAGCGCGGTGCCGCGCAGCGGCTTCATCTTCACCAGGTTGAGGCTGGTGGGAACGTACAGCGAGTGCACGTACTCGCCGAACTTCATCACCTGCACGCCGCCGACCGCGACGTCGGCCGAACGGCGCAGCAGGTTGAACATGCTGATGCGGGTGTAGCGGGCGAAACGCTCGTTGATCATCTCCAGGGTCGGCATGCGGCCCCGGACGATGCGGTCCTGGCTGGTCAGGTCATAGGACTTGACCGATCCCGGCGTCGCCTCGACTTCGGTTTCCACCAGGCCATCGTCGACGCCGTGCAACAGCGCGTCGATTTCATCCTGGGAAAGCAGATCTTGCACGGCCATGGGATACCTACTGCAGCACGAAATTGGTGAACAACACTTGTTCGATAGCCAGTTGGCCGGTTTCCTTCTTGGCCAGTTCCTGCAATCCGGCGGTCGCCTGCTGGCGGAGCATTTCCTTGCCCACCGGCGTCACCAGCGAGTCGAAACTCTGACTCGAGAACAGCATCACCAGTTTATTGCGAACCAGCGGCATGTGCTCGCGCAATGCGTCCATCTGCGCCTTGTCGCGCCCCATCAACGCGACGCCGACCTGCATGTAGCGCTGCCGGCCGTTCTGGTTGAAGTTGACGACGAAGGCCGGCGCCAGGATCTCGTAGAGCGCCGGCTGCTTGCCCGGCTTCGCCGCCTCGCTGGCGACTTCCTCGGTCTTCTCGGCCTTCAGCGACTTGCTGAGGAAGAACCAGGTGCCGCCCACCGACAGGCCGATCGCCAGCAGCAGGCCGACCACGATCAGCAGGATCAGCTTCAGCTTGCTCTTGCCGCCGCTCGGAGCCCCCGCGTCGGCGGGTGTCGCCTCTTTCTTAGCCATGCCAAAAATCCGTCGCTATAGCGTCAAATGAAGGGTTTCACAGGGGCAGAGCAAGGGTTGTGCCATTTCTGCAACGCCGCCCCGCCCCCTGGGGCCAGCCCCGGAATGCTGTCCGAGATGATAGACGGCGCGGATATTACAGCCTGGCCACAGGAAATCATCCCCGTCTTTTGCGAAATCGCCCGCTCCGGAAAAAGAAAGGCCTCCCGCAGGAGGCCCAAAGGGGAAATGCAGTCGTTCGCCTCAGGCGTAGTAGTCGACCAGACCGCGCGCCGCCGAGGAACCCGGCCGGCTGCGGATCTCGCTGACTCCGGCAAGGGTTTCCTCATCGCCCGAGGCCTCGCCGGCAAAGCCGCGTCCGCGCGCCGATCCGCCCTCGCCCTGCTGCTGGCCCTGCCAGCCCCGCGCCAGCGACTGGTCGGAGACGTTCACGTCGAGTTGGTTCATGCCCTGCTGGCTGAACATGTCGCGCAGCCGGTGCATCTGGCTTTCCAGGGCGTCGCGAACGCCGGCGTTGGGACTGGCGAAGGTCACCTGGGTCTGGTCGGCGGTCATGTGGATGCGCACGTCCAGGCGTCCCAGCTCGGCGGGGTCGAGCTGGATCTCCGCCGACTTCAGGTTCTGGCTGGACATCCACATCACCCGGTCCACCACCGCCTCGCTCCAGCCGTTCTGCTGCATCGCCACCGGCTGGCCGGGCACCGTGCCGTTCACCGGACGGTTGGTCAGGGCCTGTTGCGCCATGGCCTGAGTCAGCCCGTTGAGCTTGGCCGCGAAAGGTTCACCGCGGGGTTCCGCCTTGCTCTCCAGCAGGCTCTCGGAGGCGGCGCTGGCGACGGCCGGCTCGGCGGTCTGCTGCAACTGGGCCTCGAGCGCCTTGCCGTCGACGGCCTTGGTCAAGGAATCCGAGGTCAGGCTGGCAAGGGCATCGCCGAGGTTCGCCTGGCGCGGATCGGCGCTCTTCGCCGGCCCGCCTTTCGCCGCCTGCGCGGCGTCCTGGGCACCCTGCTCCAGGGCCATGTTCACTGCCGGAACGCCGTTGAGCTTGACCAGGGTCGGGTCGCTGCTGGCTTCGGTCAGGCTGGCCGGAGCACTGCTGGCCGTCGGCACGGCCGGCGGCAGCAAAGTCGCCTGGGTATTCTCGTCGAGCATCGGCACGGCGCCGCCGAGGCCGAGCAGTTGCAGCGGATCGACCGGCGTTTCGACTTTATTTTCGCCGTCGGCCTTGGCCTGGCCGTCGGCCGGCAAAGGCTTGCCGTCTTCGGCAACGGCCGGTTGCCCGGCGGTATCCGTCGGCTGCGCCTCGGCAGCCTCCTTGCCGGCGTCCCGCGGCTTGTCCCGCGAACCCTTGGAGGGACCGTCGGCGCGCTCGGCGGGCTTCTTCGCGGTCTCCTTGGCATACATGTCGGAGAAGCTGGAAGTCTTGTCGTTACTGGGCTCAGGCGTTTTCTGCTGGCTCTTCGGCGCAGCGGCCTTGGGCTTTACATCAGGCGTCGGCGGCAACAACACACCAGGGGCGACGGCCATGGGAATTCTCCATTTGCGAAGGGATTGCATCGTGGCTTGCGCAAGGGATGAAGCAAGGTCCGGGCCAACTTCGCCGAGAGCGTCCGTGAAACGCTCGCCAGGGCGCCGCAGCAGGCACGCTCGCTTTGCCCGCAGGTCCCGTCTGGACTACAATCCAGAGCCGCATCCCTC
>NZ_SCND01000482.1:0-3777 GCF_005503585.1 Pseudomonas sp. 2VD | reverse complement strand
GGCGCAACTCATCGGCCCAGGCCCCGGTGGCCACCGCCAGGGCACGGCAGCGAAAGTCGAGAAGCTCGCCGCTCTCGCGGTCCTCGGCGTGCAGGCCGACCACCTGGCCGCCCTCGCGCAGCAATTCGCGCACACGCATGCCGTTGAATGCCTCGCCGCCGTCGTGACGCGCCTCGGCCAGCACCCGCAGCACCAGGCGCGCATCGTCGGTCACCGCATCGAAGAATCGCGTGCCGCCGAGCAGCCGTTGTTCCTTCAGGCCCGGCGCCAGGTAGCGCAACGCGGCGGCGTCGTAGAAACGGTGGTTGCGCCGCCCGGCAAGGGCGTCGTAGACGCTCAGCAGGCCGCCGAATAGCCGCGGGCCGGGAAAGCCGCCGCGGTAGTGGGCCATCACGAAGCTCAACGGCTCCACCAGCCCAGGCGCCTCGCCGAGCAGGCGCTGGCGCTCGCGCACCGAGTCGCGGGTCAGCCGCCACTGGCCCTTGGCGATGTAGCGCAGGCCGCCATGGACCATCTTCGACGAGCGGCTCGAGGTGCCCCAGGCGAAGTCCCGCTGCTCCAGCAGCAGGCAGCGCCAGCCGCGCCGCGCGGCTTCGCGGAGGATGCCGGCACCGCTGATGCCGCCGCCGACCACGATCAGGTCCCACTCCTGCCCCGCCAGCGCCGGCAGGCGGCGGCGACGCCACTCCTCGTTCCAGGCTGAAGTCATTCCGCTCAGTCCTGCAGCAAGGTGCCGCGGTTGAGCCGCCCGGCCGGATCGAAGTGACCGGCCATGGCACGCAGCGCGGCGACGCCCAGTTCGCCCTTCTCGCGGGGCAGGTAGGGTGCGTGGTCCTTGCCGACGCCATGCTGGTGGCTGATGGTGCCGCGATTGTCGACGATCGCCTGGCTGGCCGCATGCTTGAGACGCTTCCAGCGCTCCAGCGTCGCCGCATAGCTCGCGGCCGGACGGAACACGTAGGTGGTATAGATGCTCGACCCCTCGCCATAGACATGCGAGAGGTGGGTGAACACATGGACCCTCTCGCCCTCGGCGGCCAGGCCGTCGCGCAGGCTGGCCTCGATCTTCTGCAGCAGGCCGTCGACGTTGCTCCAGTCGGTGGCGGTCTCCAGGGTGTCCACGGCGTAGCCCGCCTGCCACAGGGCCTCGCGCAGGTAGGGGAAGCGGAAGCGGTTCTGCGCCCACTTGCGCCCCAGCAGGGTGCCGGTGAAGACCCCGCCGAAGCGTTTCAGCAAGGCCTTCGCCTGGCTCAGCGACAATCCGTTCTGCCGACGGTTGCCAGTCACGCCGAAGGTCAGCATGCACTTGCCCTCGCCCGCGCCGCGCAGTGCCAGGTATTTCTCCAGCCAGGCGATCTGTCCGGGATGGCCGGCCAGGGCCAGTTGGGTCATGGTCTCCACGGCGTTGGACAGGCGCAGCATCGACAGCGGCACGCGCGCCTGGGCCAGCTCGCGGGTGGCTTGCAGGGCCTGCTGCCAGTTCGGCAGGAAGACGCTGTAGAAGCGCTCGTCCTCGGCCAGCGGCGAGACCCGCACCTTCACCGAGGAAATGATCCCGAAGCGTCCCTCAGAGCCCAGCACCAGTTCGCGCAGGTCCGGTCCCGCCGCGGATGCCGGGAAGGTAGCGATTTCAAGCGGCCCGGCGAAGGTCTCCAGGGTCCCGCCGGCGAAAAGTTGTTCGATCCGCCCGTAGCGCAGCGACTGCTGGCCGCTGGAGCGGCTGGCGACCCAGCCGCCGAGGGTCGACAACTCCCAGGACTGCGGGAAATGCCCGAGCGTGTAGCCCAGCGCACGCAACTGGCTCTCCACCTGCGGGCCGGCGGCGCCGGGGCCGAAGGTCGCGACCAGGCTCTCGCGGTCCAGATCGAGCAGGCGGTTCATACGCTCCAGCGAGACCGTCAGTACCGGCCGCCGCGAGGCTTGCGGATTGATATGGCCGGCCACGGAAGTACCGCCGCCATAGGGAATCAGTTGCAGGTCGCGGGAGTCGGCCAGGGCCAGCAACTCGCGGATCTGCTCGGCGGTTTCCGGATAGGCCACGGCGTCCGGGTAGACGCCGAAGTCGCCCTCGCGCATCGCCAGCCAGTCCGGCAGGCTCTGCCCGCGGGCATGCAGCAGACGCTCACGGGGGTCGATGCTGTAGCGCGGATCGGCCTCCAGGCGCGACGCCGGGACCTTCGCCAGCGCCGCCTCCAGGCTGGCGTCCGGCAAGCGTGCGCCCTGCCCAACCAGTTCCGCCAGGAACCCACGGGCGCTGTCCGGCAATTCGACCACGGTGCTTTCTTCGCCCCAGCCATTCCAACGACGCATGAACCTCTCCCCTCGCTTGTCGCGGCAACCTGTTTATCGGAACCTTTCTGGCTGCCTATACTAGCCAGCCGCCCTCGCCTGTCACTGTCGGATCGAGACACTCCCTGTGACCGATCAAGACAGCCGGCACGCACGCCGGACGGCCTGTTCCACCCGCCACGACAAGAACAACGACCATGCAGACCCTTGGCTCCACCTCGGTTCCGGCCCTGCTGAAGTACCTGCGCCACGCCGAACGGCTCGGCCTGGACATCGCCCCTGCCCTGGCCGCCGCCGGCCTCCAGGCCGACCAGCTCAACGACAATCGCCAGCGCCTGCCGGGCGAAGCCCACGAGCGCCTGCTCGGCTATTTCTGCGAGCATTCCGGCGATCCCCTGTTCGGCCTGCATTCGGCGCGCTTCGTCCAGCCCGGCTCCTGGAGCGTGCTCGGCTACATCGCGATGAACTGCGCCACCCTGGGCGAGGCCATGAGCCGCATCACGCCCTACGAGAAGCTGGTCGGCGACATGGGCACCAGCCGCATCGAGGCGGCCGGCGGGCAGGTCCGGCTGATCTGGAACTGCCGCCACCAGACACCCCTGGTACGGCGCCACATGGTCGAGCACGTCCTGGCTTCCTGGGTCCTCTACGCGCGCTGGATCGCCGACCTGGAAGGTTCGCCGGACGAGGTCTGGCTGGAACACGACCTGCCGGACGGAACCCGCGTGGAAGACTACGAGACCTTCTTCGGCTGTCCGGTGCGCTTCACCCAACCCTGTTCGGCGCTGCTGGTACCACTGGACTACCTGGCGCTGCCGCTGCGCCAGGCCGACGCGACGCTGCTGCGCACCCTGGAAGAACATGCCCTGGCGCTGATGGCCGAGCTGGACGATGACGAGCCGCTGCCGCTGCGGGTGAAGAACGCCCTGCGCCAGCTACTCAAGGACGGCCTGCCGCGCAAGGAACGGGTGGCGGAGAAGTTCGGCATGACCGTACGCACCCTGCAACGCCACCTGCAGCAAGCCGGCAGCAGCTACCAGCAGACCCTCGACGAACTGCGCCGCGAACTGGCCGAGCACTACCTGCTGCATAGCGAGCTGCCGATCCAGGACATCGCCCAGTACCTGGGCTTCACCGAGTCCCGCTCGTTCCATCGCAGTTTCAAGGGCTGGACCGGGCAGACGCCCGGCGAGTACCGGCAACGGCGGAAGGAGCCGGCGGCGCAATGAGAACGGCGGCCATCCGGCCACCGTCGGCTCAGTCGAGCAGTTCGCTCAGCGGAATGAACGCCACGCCCTCGCCTTCCACGAGGGTACGTCCCTCGCGGACCTCCACCAGCCCCTCGGCCCAGGAAGCGCTGCGCAGTACCCCGGAACTCTGGTTCGGATAGAGCACCGCGCGGCCCTGCTCCAGACGACCACGCAGGTACTCGCGACGCTGCCCCGCCTTGGTCCAGGCGAAGCCGGCCGGTACCTCCACCCGCAGCGG
>NZ_SCND01000481.1:0-3779 GCF_005503585.1 Pseudomonas sp. 2VD | reverse complement strand
CACCGTGCGGGTCTGGCTGGACGAGGCGCAGATCGGCATCGCCGGCAAGAACACCGCGATCGGCGACGCCATCGGCCTGGCGGTCAAGCGCCTGCGCCAGCGGCCCGCGGAAAGCCGGGTGCTGGTGCTGATCACCGACGGCGCCAACACCGGCGGACAGATAGCCCCGCAGATCGCCGCGCAACTGGCCGCCGAGCAACAGGTGAAGATCTACACCATCGGCGTCGGCGCCGACCCGCAGCAGGGCGGCGTGCCCGGCCTGTTCGGCTTCAACCCGGGGCTCGATCTCGACGAGCCGACCCTGCGCGGTATCGCCGAGCTCACTGGCGGCGAATACTTCCGCGCGCGATCCAGCGCCGAGCTGGAAAGCATTTCCGCGACCCTCGACCGCCTCGAACCGGTCGCCCAGCAGACTACCCGGGCGCGCCCGGCCCTGGCGCTGTACAGTTGGCCGCTGGCCGCCGCCCTCGGCCTGAGCGTGCTGCTGGTGGCGCTGGAACTCTGGCCACGGGAAAACCGGACCTGGCCGCGCCGCCGTTCCGGGAGGCAACCATGAACCTGTTGCTGGACGCCTGGCCGCACTGGCTGCGCCCCTACTGGCTGCTGCTGGCGCCGCTGCTTGGCTGGTTGCTGTGGAAGCTGCTGCATCGCCAGCGTCGTGCCGGACGCTGGCAATTGCTGCTGCCGACGGCCTTCCAGCCCTGGCTGCTGGTCGGCGGCGCCGGGCGGCAGAACCGCATGCCCTGGATCTGCCTCGGCATCGCCTGGCTGCTGGCCCTGCTGGCCTTGCTCGGGCCCAGTTGGCAGCAACTGGAACAGCCCTCGATGAAGCGTAGCGACCCGCTGGTGGCGATCCTCCAGCTGACTCCCGGGATGCTTGCCGGCGACCTGTCGCCGACCCGCCTGGAACAGGCCCGGCGCAAGCTGCTCGACCTGCTTCGCACGCGCAACGACGCGCAGACCGCGATCGTCGTCTACGCCGGCAGCGCGCATACCCTGGTGCCGCTGTCGGACGACCAGCTCACCGCGCGCAACCTGCTCGACGCCCTGAAACCTTCGATCATGCCCGAGCCCGGCCAGCGCGCCGACCTCGCGGTGCGCCAGGCCCTCGACCTGCTGGAACAGGGCGCCCAGGGCCGCGGCCGCCGGCTGCTGCTGACCAGCGGGCTGAGCGAACCCGAGCGCCAGGGCATCCGCAGCGCCCTCGAGCACCGGACGGCGCGCCTCGCCGTGCTCGGCGTCGGCACGCCGAAGGGCGCTCCGGTGCAGCAGGAGGATGGCAGCTTCCTCAAGGACGACCAGGGCGGCATCCTCCTGCCCAGGCTCGACGAAAGCGGGCTGCGCCGCTTCGCCGCGGAGATCGGCGCCGGCTACCAGCGCCTGCGGCCGAACGACCGCGACCTCGACAGCCTCGGCCTGCTGGCCCGCGGCGGCACGCTGGAGGAAGACCGCGAGAACGCCCTGCTGCGCCTGCAGCGCTGGGCCGACCAGGGTTACTGGCTGCTCCTGCCGCTGCTCCTGCTGGCCGCCTGTGCCGGACGGCGCGGCTGGCTGTTCTGCCTGCCGCTGTTGATGCTGAGCCTGCCGCAACCGGCCATGGCCTTCCAGTTCGAAGACCTCTGGCTGCGTCCGGACCAGCAAGGCCAGCGCCTGTTGCAACGGGGCCAGGCGGACGAGGCGGCGAAGCGCTTCGAGGACTTCCGCTGGAAAGGCCTGTCGCTCTACCAGGCCCGCGACTACGCAGCCGCGGCCCAGGCCTTCGCCCAGGGCGACCAGGCCGACGATCACTACAACCGTGGCAACGCCCTGGCCCGCCAGGGCGAACTGGAAGCCGCCGTCGACGCCTACGAACAAGCCCTGGAGCGCCAGCCGCAACTGGTCGCCGCGCAACGCAACAAGGCCCTGGTCGAGGAACTGCTGCGCCAGCGCCAGGAACAGGCGGCGCAGCAGCAGGCCGGCGAGAACAAGGAACAGCGCCAGGAAGCGAGCCAGCAGAGCCCGCCATCCGGAAGCAGCCAGCGGCCGCCGCGCGATGCGGCGACCGTCGATGCGCAGAAGGCCCAGGCCGCGGCGCCCTCGACCAGCCTGCCGGAAGACGAAGGCGAGAAGACCGCCGGAGCACCCGGCCAAGCGCAGCCGCAGCCCGACGCCGAGGACGAGCGGACGGGCGACGAGGAAGCCGACGACGGACTCGACGACGAACGTCGCCAGGCCCTCGAGCAATGGCTGCGACAGATTCCCGACGATCCCGCCGAGTTGCTGCGGCGCAAGTTCTGGTACCAACAGCAGCAACGCCAGGAAGCCACGCCATGATCCGCCTGTTCTGCAGCCTGCTTCTCGCGCTCCTCTGCGTCTCCGCCCACGCCAGCTTCAGCGCCAGCGTCGACCGCGCCCGCCTGACCGAAGGGGAAAGCGTCGAACTGACGCTGGAATCGGACGACCCGACCCTCTTCGGCAAGCCCGACCTGAGCCCGCTGGACGCCCTCTTCGAGGTCCTCGGCACGCGCCAGGTCAACCGTCTCGCCACGCAGAACGGCCGGGCCCAGGCCACTACCCGCTGGATCGTCACCCTCCTGCCGAAGCAGAGCGGCTACGTGGCGATCCCGCCGATCAGCCTCGGCGCCAGCAGCACCCAGCCGATCAGGCTGCACGTACTGGAGGCGCGCGACCGCGCCAAGAGCAGCAAGCTGGCGCCGGTCTTCATCGATGCCAGCGTCGACCAGGAGACGGTCTACGTGCAGGCCCAGGCGATCCTCACCCTGCGCATCTACCACTCGGTGTCGCTATACGACGACAGCAGCCTGACCCCGCTGGCGATGAACGACGCGAAGGTCGAACAGCTCGGCGAGGCGCGTACCTACGAGAAGGAGATCAACGGCATCCGCCACGGCGTGATCGAGGTGCGCTACGCGATCTTCCCGCAGAAGAGCGGCACCCTGGAGATTCCTGCGCAAGCCTTCAGCGCGACCCTGGTCGACCGTGGCAGCGACGACTACAACCCCTTCGGCCCGCGCCCCGGCCGGCAGATGCGGGTGACTTCGCCGAGCATCCCGCTGCAGGTCCGGCCCAAGCCTGCCGACTATCCGGCCGACGCGCCCTGGATGCCGGCCCGCGCGCTGAGCATCAGCGAAAGCTGGAGCCCGCAGCCGGAGCAGGCGCAGGTCGGCGAATCGCTGACGCGCAATGTGCTGCTGAAGGTCGAGGGGCTTTCCGGCACCCAGCTTCCGCCGTTGCCGCTGCCCGACGTGCAAGGCCTGCGGCGCTACCCGGACCAACCGCAGTTGGCCGACCAGAGCACCGACCAGGGCCTCATCGGCAGTCGCGAGGAACGCGAGGCGCTGGTGCCCGAGCAGGCCGGGCGCATCGAGTTGCCGGCGCTCGAAGTGGTCTGGTGGAACACCCGCGAAGACCGCCTGGAGCGCACCAGCCTGCCACCGCGCACCCTGGAAGTGGCCGCCGCGCCGCAGGCCGAGGCGGAGCCGCCGGCGGCGGCGCTGCCGCTCGGCGAACGCCTGGAGCCGACGCTCTGGCCCTGGCAACTGGCTACCGCCGTGCTGGCCCTGACCACCCTGCTCGGCTTCGGCCTCTGGTGGCGCGCCCGCCAGCTGCCGGCGGTGATCCGCGCCGCAGCCAACGGCCCGAGCAGCCGCAGCCTGCTCGACGAGCTGCGCCGCGCCTGCCTGGCCAACGATCCCCAGGCGACCCGCCAGGCCCTAGACGCCTGGGCTCGTCAGCAACCCGATACCCTGGCCGACATGGCGGCCCGCTTCGTACCGCTG
>NZ_SCND01000480.1:0-3821 GCF_005503585.1 Pseudomonas sp. 2VD | reverse complement strand
ATCATGCCGAGCAGGTCGAGGCCGCGCTCGGCCAGCAGTGCCACCGGCTGGTCGATGCCGACGCCGGCGGCGCGCAGGGCGTGGCCGAGACGGTTGGCCCGGCGGTTCAGCTCGGCGTAGCTCCAGCGCTGCTCCAGGCAACTGGCGGCGATGCGCTGCGGATGGGCCGCCACCTGCGCCTCGAACAGCCGCACGTAACCTTGCTCCAGCGGGTAGTCGCGGGCGCTGCGGTTGCAGCCGTCGAGGAGGAAGTCGCGCTCGTCCTCGCCGAGCAGCGGCAAGGCCTCCAGTTCGCCATGGAAACCGTCGGCCAGGGCCAGCAGCAGGCGCTTGAACTCGCCGAGCAGGCGCTCGACGGTCGGCGCCTCGAAGTAGCGCTGGTCGTAGGACAGGTGCAGGCCGAGGTCATCGCCCGGATAGCAGACCACGGTCAACGGGAAGTTGGTGTGGGTACGCCCGGAGTCGGAACTGGCGTTCAGGCTCTGCGCGCGGTCCAGCACCGAGACTTCCACCGGAGCGTTCTCGAACACGAACAGACTGTCGAACAGCGGCTGGCCCTTGGGCAGCTCGCTGCTTTCCTGGATGGCCACCAGGGGCAGGTGCTCGTGCTCGCGCAACTCCAGGTTGCGCTCGAACAGCCGGTTCAGCCATTCGCGCACCGTGCAGCGCTGGCCGGCGGCCGGCATCTGCACGCGCAATGGGATGCTGTTGATGAACAGGCCGACGGTGCGCTGCATTTCCGGCATGCCCACCGGACGCCCGGCCACGGTGACGCCGAAGAGCACGTCGCGCTCGCCGCTGAAGCGGCGCAGGGTCAGCGCCCAGGCGGCCTGGGCGAAGGTGTTGACGGTGAGCTGGTAGCGCTGCGCCAGTTCGCGCAGGCGCGCGCCGTCGGCGGCGTCCAGACGCGTGTAGCGGTCGCCGACGATCATCCCGCCGCTCTCGCCGGCGTGCTCGCGGAGGAACGGGCGGTCGCTGGGCACCAGGGTCGGCCGCTCGAAACCGCGCAGGCTCTCGCTCCACCAGCGGCGCGATTGCTCCAGGTCCTGGCGTTGCAGCCAGGCGATGTAGTCGCGGTAGCGCGGCGGCGTCGGCAGGTTCGCCGGGCGGCTTTCGCCGAGAGCACTGTAGATCTCGAAGAAGTCGTTCATCAGCAGGCCACGGCACCAGGCATCGATGAGGATGTGGTGGTTGCTCATCATGAACCAGTAGCGCGCCTCGCCCAGGCGGATCAGGCGCAGGTGGAACGGCGGCTGTTCGAGCAGATCGAAGCCGGCCTCGCGCTCGCGCTTGTGCAGCGCTTGCAGGCGCTCCTCGTGGCCGTCCTCCGGCAGCTCGCTCCAGTCGAGGAACTCGATGCGGGTGCGACCGGGCTTGTGGATCACCTGCAGCATCGTTTCGCCGGCATTCCAGACGAACGACGCGCGCAGCGCCTCGTGGCGGGCCACCACCGCCTGCCAGGCGGCGGCGAAGCGCTCGGGATCGAGCGGGCTGTCGATCCGGTAGCGGTCCTGCATGTAGTAGATGCCGGTGCCCGGTTCCAGCAGGGTGTGTAACAGCAACCCTTCCTGCATCGGGGTCAGCGGGTAGACGTCCTCGATCTCGCCGGCCGGCACCGCCAGGGCGTCCAGTTGCGCCTGGCTCAGTTGCGCCAGCGGGAAGTCGGACGGGGTCAGGCCGCCGGCGCCGTCTTCCAGGCAATGCTCGATCAGCGCCTGCAGTTCGGCGAGATAGGCCTGCGCCAGCTCGTTCACCGTCTGCGCGTCGTAGCGCTCGCGGCTGTAGGTCCAGCGCAGCACCAGCTCACCGCCGTAGACCTGGCCATCGACGCTCAGCTCGTTGGGCAACGGCGCCTGCTCGTCGTGGATCGGCCCGGTGGGCTGGTCCAGCGGCTGGAACAGGGCGTCGGCGAAGCTCTGGTCGAACTGTCCGAGGTAGTTGAAGGTGATCGGCGCCGTCGGCAGCGCGGCCATCGCCTGGCGCACCGCCGGATCGGCGAGGTAGCGCAGCACGCCGTAGCCGAGGCCTTTGTGCGGCACCGCGCGGAGCTGTTCCTTGATCGCCTTGATCGACTCGCCCGGGCTCTGCGCCGGGGTCAGGCGCAACGGGTAGGCGCTGGTGAACCAGCCGACGCTGCGGGTCAGGTCGATATCGTCGAACAGCGCCTCGCGGCCATGCCCTTCCAACTGCACCAGCGTCGACGGCTGCCCGCTCCAGCGGCAGAGCACGCGAGCGAGGGCGGTCAGCAGCAGGTCGTTGACCTGGGTGCGGTAGGCCGCCGGCGCCTGTTGCAGCAATTGCCGGGTACGTTGCGGGTCGAGCCGCAGGCTGACACTTTCCGCCAGCGCCTCGCGGTTGTCGCCCTGCGGGCGGTCGCATGGCCACTCGGCCGACTGCCCGCCCAGCCGGGCTTGCCACCAGCCCAGCTCCTCGCGCAGCGATTCGCTGCCGGCGTAGGCCTGCAGGCGTCCGGCCCAGTCGCGGAAGGCGCTGGTCTTGGCCGGCAACGCCGGTTCGGCGCCCTCGTCGAGCTGACGGTAGACCTGTTGCAGATCCTCCAGCAGCACCCGCCAGGACACCCCGTCCACCACCAGGTGGTGGATCGCCAGCAGCAGGCGTTGCTCGCCGGCCGGGCCGTCCACCAGCACCGCGCGCAGCAGCGGCCCCTGTTCGAGGTCGAGGCTGCGCTGGGCCTTGGCGAACAGCTCGGCGCATTCGTCGAAGGATTGCACCGGAACGTGCCAGAGCAGTTCCTGTTCGCGCAGCGGACGATGCTGCGCCAGCCATTCGCCGTCGACCTGGCGGAACGCCAGGCGCAGGGCATCATGCTGTTCGACCAGGCGTTGCAGGGACTTGCGCAGCAGGCCGAGGTCAATGGCCTGCCGCGGCTGCAACAGCAGCGACTGGTTCCAGTGTTCGCGGCGCGCCAGCGGCAGGTCGAAGAACCAGTGCTGGATCGGCGTCAGCGCGCTGTCGCCCTGCACCGGCCCCTGCTCGGCCTGGCTGGCCTGGCTGTGCCGGGCCACCGCGGCGAGGCTCTGCACGGTCTGGTGCTGGAACAGGTCGCGGGGGCTGAAGTGGATGCCGAGCTGGCGGGCGCGGCTGACCACCTGGATCGACAGGATCGAATCGCCGCCCAGTTCGAAGAAGTTGTCGCCGAGACCTACCCGCTCGACGTTCAGCACCTCGCGCCAGACCCCGGCCAGTTGCTGCTCCAGCACGCTGCGCGGGGCCTCGTAGGCCTGCCGGTTGAGCGCCGGGTCGGGCGCCGGCAGCGCGCGGCGGTCGAGCTTGCCGTTGGCGGTCAGCGGCAGGCTGGCGAGCAACAGCAGGTGGGCCGGCACCATGTAGTCCGGCAATTGCTGCTTGAGGTGCGTTTTCAGCGCCTCGCGCAGCGCCGCCTGGGCGTCCTCGTCCTGCTCGGCCACCGCGCTGGCGACATAACCGGCCAACTGCTTGCCGCTCGGGCTGTCGAGCGCCAGGACCAGCGCTTCGCGAACCTGCGGATGCTCCAGCAGGCGCGCCTCGATCTCGCCCAGTTCGATGCGGAAGCCACGGATCTTCACCTGGTGGTCGATGCGGCCGACATATTCCACCTGGCCGTTGTCGCACAGGCGCACCAGGTCGCCGGTGCGGTACAGGCGGCCGCCCTCGGCAGCGAAGGGATCGGGCACGAAGCGCTCGGCGCTGAGCGCCGGACGCTCATGGTAGCCGCGCGCCAGGCCGGCGCCGCCGACGTAGAGTTCGCCGGTCGCGCCCTGCGGCACCAGGGCCAGGTCGGCATCCAGGATGTAGGCGCCCCGCGCGCCGACCACGCTGCC